>JAUIDP010000097.1 GCA_030429005.1 Gammaproteobacteria bacterium
ACGACGGTCGCCGAGTTGAGCACCACGCCGGCCATCGAGGTCGCGTAGCACTCGGGCGCCCAGCCGTCCCGCGTGAACGTCAAGCTGTAGCTCTCGTTACCGCCGCCGCTGTGGACGACCCGGACCGAGACGGCCAGCCGGCTTCGTGGTCGCATTGAGTCAGTGCTCAGCTGGGCCACGGTCCACGGGTACCGCAGCGGCGACAACCCGGCGCGCTGGCGCGGCCATCTGGACAAGCTCTTGCCGCGGCCGAGCAAGGTGGCGCCGGTGAAACACCACTCTGCACTACCGTACACAGAGGTTGGGCTTTTCATGCAACAACTGCGCGAACATCCCGGTATCGCGTCCCGGGCGCTGGAGCTGACCATCCTGACCGCTGCTCGGACCAGTGAGGTCGTAAAGGCCGAATGGTCTGAGATCGACCTGGATCTCAAGACCTGGGCGATACCGGCCGCACGCATGAAATCCAGGCGCGAACACCGCGTGCCGTTGTCGGATGCCGCCATTGCGGTCCTGCAGGATGTTCAGGGCCGAGATACCCGCTACGCATTTCCTGGCCACAAGCGCAACTCACATTTGTCCAACGCGGCGATGCTACAGGTGCTGAGGCGCCTTCGGCAGACAGACATTACGGTGCATGGCTTCCGTTCCACCTTCCGGGACTGGTGCGCCGAGTCCACCAACTACCCGTCCAACGTTGCCGAAATGGCGCTCGCACACACCGTCCGCGACAAAACCGAAGCGGCCTACCGACGCGGCGATCTGTTTGAGAAACGGGCGAGGCTGATGGCCGACTGGGCGCGCTACTGCAGCCAGCCGGCCAAGCCGGCCGACGTTGTGAGTATCCGTGAGCGTTCCGGCTAACGCCAGAGATCGACCCAAAACCCTACCGAAGGCTGACAGGCTTTCTCATACCTCGCCGAATTTGGCTGCGCTAGGCTGTCTCTCCTTTTTGAAGAACTGCGAGGATGTCCAATGCCGAAAACAAGAATCTGCCGGTTGCCTGAAGTCGTCAAAATGACCGGTCTATCCCGATCAGCAATTTATGCGTTAATCGCCGAAGGCCGCTTTCCTGCCCAGATCAACCTGGGGCCGAGAACGGTCGGTTGGGCTGAACGGGAAATCAACGAGTGGATCGAGATGCGAATCGCGGAGTCACGCGACGCTCAAACTCGCGACAGTTCTAACGCGCGTACGGCTGGTCGATGACAGGAGCCGATGCTGATGTCGGCATCAGCGTTGTTTCAAGCCGCAGAAGACGATTCGTCGTCGCCGATTGATGTCAGGCGGATTTCGCGATCCGGAAATTTCGCAACCAGCTCGAGCTCACCACCAACGGCGGCAATGTAACGCCTGAGCGTAGAGACGTGCCAGTCTGGCCGGCGAAACTGCTTTGACACGGCGGCCTGTTTGATGCCCAGAATGCCCGCCAGGTCCTCCTGCGATACGTCCAGCTCGCGCCGCAGTTCATCGAATGACATCTCGGCCAACAATGCCGCGGTCATTGCCTCACTCTCGGCGCGCTGCTCTTTTGTCATGCGATCGCGCAGTACTTTGAATTTAGTGGCCATCATTCTTCCTCCTGGTCGAGCGCTTGAAGGTGTTCATCGAGTAATCGATCCGCAATCGGCACGTTCGTGATGTACCAGCGATCATCGCCGCCTTTGCACCCACCGAGCAGCAACAGCGCTACTCGACGCGGATCGAAGGCATAAAGAATCCGGTAAGGTTCACCCTTGTACTGGACCCGCAATTCCCGCATGTGCCCATGCTTCGAGCCTTCGATCCCCGAGCTGTAGGGAAATGGCAGTTGCGGGCCTCGTGCTTCGAGCAAGCCGACGGTCGCACTGACGGCAACCTGTTCGCCCTGATCCAAACTGTCCCACCATTCGCCGAACTCGTCGGTGTACTCAACCTCCCAAGCCAACGTCGTCTCACATATATTCCATTAGAGGAATATAACTAATAAGGAATATCCTTGTCAATCGGTTTTGGTCCACAACGGCTCTTTCTTCCTATGAAGCGCGCTTCCTCGAAGCCTGCAAATTTGACCTAATCAAGTAGCGGAGCAGATCGCCATCCGAGTAATTCGCTCACGCTCTGCAAATTCTTATGGAGAAAATCAGCTGAGTGGCGGCTAAACGCTGTATTTCCGACGTTCAAGATATATGCGATACACTAGCAGCCGTTGACCCGTAATAGCCGGTCTCCAAGTTTGAGTTCAACTTATGGTCAAAGAACTATCCGGTGGGCTTGTGCATGACATACCGAATGACTTGCGCGATGCGCTCATCGAAGCAAAAGAGACTACGGGACTCTGGGAAAACCTGACACCGATCGGCCGAAATGAATTTCTTTGTTGGGTTGAAGACGCAAAGCAAGACAAGACACGGGCAAGACGAATCCGGCGAACAATCGAAGAACTTTCTGAAGGTCAAAAACGTCCATGCTGCTGAGCTGGCTGCATTCATCGCACCGACAAGAAGCCCAGCAAATGGCAGCAAGCTGTTCTGATCGACAAGAAAGCGGAGCCGAAGTAGCTTGCATTATCGAATTTGCTAAGGGATCGGAGTAGATCAGAGTATGCATTGGCCCCGACTTGTCGCAGCTGCTCTGCTTGCTCCGCTAGTCGCACCAGCCTTGGTCTATTTTTTCGTGCTGTTGAATCGGGGCAAGCTTATGCCCGGCGACGGATTTGCAATTGCAATGATTGGGATCTGTTCGTATCTCGGCTTCTTTTTGTTAGGTTTGCCATCGATCTATCTGCTACAGCACTTCGGCAGATTGAGCATTGTTAGCGTCACGTTGTCCGGCCTGTTGCTCGGCGCCACAGTTGGCCAGATCTTGCCATCAGTGTTTTCTTATTCTCCTGACTATTGGTTTTCTTTGGACCCAGTTGTGCTCCTCGTATATGGAGCATTTGGGGCGATTGCCGGAGCGGCCTTCGGCTTGCTTGCCGGAATAAAGCGATTCTAAGGCCAGCTAGTGGCCGCCCGCTCAAATTTTTCCAGGCGCAAATTGGGCGGCAGCTCTCTGCAGGAGCCGACATTCCGGACGCGCGTTACCGCGGAAACGCATCGGACCGACCGGAATGCCCTGGTTATCTACCGTACAGTCGAACTGTTGTAAACTGTCATTCTTTGACTCGAAGGAGACGTTCGCCAGAGGCGGCCTGCCACTCAAGTGAAAGTCCAAATCACGCTGCTATCATTATTGTTGGCGTGCGGTCTTGAAGCCTCAGCTAGCGATTTTCCGTGTCCCGACGAACAGTCGCGTGAACTGTATGCCAAGCTAAAGGAGCTGAATGCACTGCATCCGCTAAGTCGCGCCGAGCACGGATACTCGGAGCTAATCGAGAAAGCCAGCAAACGTCCAATGGACGACTTACCCTTCCACCAAGCATGCTTTTGGCTGGCGAGCAGAACATTTCGTACGTATTGCTCTGACTATGGTTACGAGTGCCCAAGTGCAGGTGCACTCATCATGGAATGGCCAGCCCAAATTAATGATTGGATTCCGGAACTTAAGGCGAATGTTCCGATACTAGAATCGTGTCCGGATGCCTATATTCAGACCGATGCCAAACTACCAATCGTGCGAGTCGCCCCTGTCGTTCCCCGCGAAGTGATTGATAAGAGGATCACCGGTTGGGTCGTTATGACCTTAGATGTCGATGAGTTTGGCAAAGTCGCCGATGCTCAAGTTACCTCTAGTACGTCTTCTCTGCTGGAGACGCCAGCCCTCGAAGCTGGTCGCAGATTTCGCTACCAGAAAGAGCCTGTAGGCGATCGGTTTGTGGCAGTGAAGGATGTGAGCGCGACTGTCCATTTTCACTTCTGGTCACTTGCCGAAGCAGCCGGTTGTTCACTCAGCTACGAGTGACCGGAAATGGCCGCCTCCTACCCTATTACATCATCACTGCTCCGACGTCTGAATGTCCGCTTCTACTAGCAGACGCTCGATCTGATTTGTGCGATTCAGCAAGAGTTGTCGTCGATCAACACCATGTTTGATCGCACGGAGCAGGCGTCCATGTAGCCATCGAGCCGGACTTTTGCGCAAATCGTGCAAGCGAGGTTTGGCACGCGGAACTGGGTGGATGCTATCGGATATCGAACTGTGCTGATGCGTGCCAGCTGCACCGAAGGCTGGTAGGTTGTATGGGAGCATTGTGCCCGCGTCACTACCCGCGAAGCTGTAGTGACGCGGGCCGCAACGCCAGGCACAGCAATGGATAGACAGGCAATTTCCGGCGTTCTGCAATGGTTACGGGTTCACTCCCGGGCAGAATCACGACCGATTTTAGACGCAACCACTGCGTATAAAGTGGCAAGAGGCGCTCAGAGATCCTGGCTGCAGCTGATGGTGCAGCAGCAACGGCGTCCCGATCAGTGATCGAGGATCATCTTGGTCTTTCAACCCTGCCGTTCTATGAACGGCCAACTCAAAAAGGAGGTAGCAACACGACAAAACGAATCGGCCCTTGAGGCCAGGTTGGACCGTATCGGGAATGACGCAACAGCGAGTCCTCGATATCGCCTGAATCCAGGCAGGTCCAGAGCGGGGATTGGTGTCCCACGACCATTTTCACTTCGGTGAGTTATGTAGCTACTGGCTGCATGGCGGTCATCACAACTAACCAGATATGCAAAGCACCATAAGCTCTGGACGACCGACCACATCGCGCATTCGATGCGCAAATCGAGCAAATTTGTCGGTCAACAGGCCGAAATATTGCGCGTAGCGCGTCGTAGGCCCGCAGGTAGGTTTGGGGCATGTGCTGACGAAATAATACTTTATTATCAACAACTTAAGTGTAAAAGTGGCGGAGAGAGAGGGATTCGAACCCTCGATACGCTATTAACGTATACTCCCTTAGCAGGGGAGCGCTTTCGACCACTCAGCCATCTCTCCGGTCTTCACAATTTTCTAACGCAAACCAGTATTCCCGGGTCGCGCTTTGACTCGAATCGGCTTGGGCCGATTCTCGCCCCTCCGGGGCGCCGCGTCCGCAGCGTCCAAAATGCGTTGCATTTTGTCGACCACTCAGCCATCTCTCCGGTCTTCACAAATTTCCAGCGCAAACCAGTCTCTCCGGCGTGCAACTGATTCGTGTGGCGGCCGCCACACACTTGCGCGGGCCGACATGGTACTGGCCAGATAACAGGAGGTAAAGCCCGGGATGGGCTCTTTCGGTGCGCAGACAGACTACTCGGCCGCGCCTTCGGCTTTTTCGCTCTGGATTCTTTCGTAGATTTCTTCGCGGTGCACAGCCACGTCTTTCGGGGCGTTGATCCCGATCCGTACCTGATTCCCTTTCACCCCGAGGACGGTAATCGTGACATCGCTCCCGATCATTACCGTCTCACCAGCGCGTCGCGTCAGAATAAGCATGACTTCCTACTCCTGCCGGGGCTCCGCCCCTTCCCTTTTTGCGCGTCGTTCTTTTGTAACCGCCTGTAATACTAGTCGAAATTGGGCAAAGATGCCCATTATGTAAGAAACAAAAAAGCTATTTTTTAGACCAGTTGGTCAGCTAAGTTGTTCCGCGACCCAGGCGGATACCGACGCCAGGGCAGCATCCAGTGCCGCCGCGTCACTGCCACCGGCCTGGGCGAAGTCCGGCCGTCCACCACCCTTGCCACCAACCTGTGCCGCCACGGGCTTGATCAGGTCCCCGGCCCTGACACGGTCCGTGTGATCTTTTGTGACCCCGGCAGCCAGGCGCACGACACCGTTGTCGACCGAGCCCAGCACGACAATCGCGCTTTGCAGCTTGTCCTTGTAGCGATCGACCGCGTCGCGCAACGTCTTCGCATCCGCGCCGTCGATGCGATTGACCAGCAGTTTGACACCGGCCACGTCCTCGACGTTGTCACTCTTGTCGGCCGAGCCGCCGGTGATCAGTGCCTGTTTCGCTGCCGCCAGTTCTTTCTCGAGTTCCTTGTTGCGTTTCAGCAGCTGCTCAACCTTGTTACCAACCTGGTCGGGCTGGCTGCGCAACAGGCCGCCGATCTGGCGCAACGTTTCCTGCTGGGCGTCCACCCAGTCGACTGCGCCCCTGCCGGTCACCGCTTCGATACGGCGAACCCCAGCCGCAACGCCGCCTTCGGACGTGATCTTGAACAGGCCGATATCGCCGGTGCGGTCGACGTGCGTGCCACCGCAGAGTTCAACCGAGAAGTCACCGAACTTCAACACCCGCACCTTGTCGCCATACTTTTCACCAAACAGGGCAACGGCACCCGACTCGATCGCATCGTCGTAGCTCATCACCTGCGTATCGGCCGCTACATTTGCGCGGATTTGTGCATTGACGATGGCCTCGATCGACTGCAGTTCGTCGGCCGTCACGGCTTCCAGGTGCGAGAAATCGAAGCGCAGCCGGTCCGGTGCGACGAGCGAACCTTTCTGCTGCACATGCGCGCCGAGCACCTCCCGCAATGCTGCGTGCATCAGGTGTGTTGCCGAATGGTTCAGGCGCACTGCCTGGCGCCGCTCGGCATCGACGATGGCCTCGACCGAATCGCCGACGGCGAACTCGCCAACCTCGACCAGGCCGTAGTGCACGATGGCATCACCGCTCTTTTGCGTGTCCGACACGTTGAATACCTTGCCGTCATCAACAAGGATGCCGGTATCGCCAACCTGGCCGCCGCTCTCGGCGTAAAACGGCGTCTTCGACAGGATGACAGCACCTGTCTCGCCGGCTGCGAGTGTTTCAACGGCAACACCGTCCCGGTACAGCCCGACAATGTCACTGCTGCCGTCGGTGCCGGCATAACCCAGGAACTCCGACTGAACGTCGGTTTCGATTCCGGCGCGATCGGCCGCACTGAACTTGCTGGCGGCCCGCGCACGGTCGCGCTGCCCCGCCATGGCGTCTTCGAAGCCTTTTTCGTCAACCGTGAGCCCGCGCTCGCGCGCGATATCGGCGGTCAGGTCAACCGGGAACCCGTACGTGTCGTAGAGCTTGAATGCAACGTCGCCCGGAATTTCCTTGCCGTCCAGGCCGCTGATTGCCGACTCGAGAATCTCCATGCCCTGGTCCAGTGTTTCGGCGAAGCGGTCCTCTTCTTTCTTCAGTACCTTCTCGACATGCGCCTGCGCCTTGCCCAGTTCCGGATAGGCATCGCCCATCTCCTTGACCAGCGGCGCCACGAGCTTGTAGAAGAACGCGTCGTCCGCACCCAGTTTTTTCCCATGGCGAACGGCACGCCGAATGATACGGCGCAACACATAGCCGCGGCCCTCGTTGCCCGGCAGGACGCCGTCGCAGATGAGGAACGAGCAGGCCCGGATGTGATCGGCGATGACATTCAGTGAGCTGGAGCCAGCGTTCGCAACATCGAGCGTTTTAGCCACGGCCGTGATCAGGTTGCGAAACAGGTCGATGTCATAGTTGCTGTGCACACCCTGCATGACAGCCGCGATGCGCTCGAGACCCATGCCGGTATCGACCGACGGTTTGGGCAATGGCGTCATCTCGCCGTCAGCAGCACGGTCAAATTGCATGAAAACGAGATTCCAGATCTCGACATAGCGATCGCCGTCTTCGTCCGGCGACCCTGGCGGCCCACCGGCGACCTCCGGGCCGTGGTCGTAGAAGATCTCGCTGCACGGACCGCACGGGCCGGTGTCGCCCATCGACCAGTAGTTGTCTTTCTCACCCAGCCGCGAAAACCGCCCGGGGTCGACCTGCATTTCTTTCAGCCAGATATCCGCGGCTTCGTCGTCTTCCTCGTAGACGGTCACCCACAGGCGCTCCGCCGGCAAGCCGAGCGTGCCGGTCAGGAAGTCCCAGGCATAGCGAATGGCCTCGCGCTTGAAGTAGTCGCCGAAACTGAAATTGCCGAGCATTTCGAAGAACGTGTGATGCCGCGCCGTGTAGCCGACATTCTCCAGGTCATTGTGCTTGCCGCCGGCGCGGACGCAGCGTTGCGATGTCGTTGCACGCTGGTAGCCGCGCTTGTCAGTGCCGAGGAAAACATCCTTGAACTGCACCATGCCGGCATTGGTAAATAACAGCGTCGGGTCATTGCCCGGCACCAGTGGCGAACTCGCCACAACCTCGTGGTCGTGCTCACGAAAAAATGCCAGGAATGCCTGGCGCAACTCATTGCTGGTCATGGAATTCATCGCTGGGATTCTAAGCTTATTCAGTGGGCTCGGGAACCGTCGCCCGACCGGCCCCAGGCTCTTTGTGCACGATAACGTAACATGATTGTAATGCCCAGCACGTCTACTCTGCTTTTGGTCTCCGGACGGGCATGACAATCATCGACATTTTCTACGTCGCGTCGGCACTTGCGGTGCTTGCGGCCATTCCGAAATTCGTCGCGCGCCTGCGCCTGTCCCGGGCGAAGCACCCGTCCTTGCAAGGCCATGCGCGCATGTCGCGGCGACTCGCCCGCATGTTGCCGTTCTACGAATACGATGAGCAGGCTGCGCTGGCCTGCGACGGCGCCCCGGACGAAATCGTCGCACAGCGTCGCGCCGCACTGGCAAGACTCGGCGGCCAGCTGGCCGATAGTTCGCCCAGGACGATTCGCGAAAGCCTGGCGCTGGAACCGGCGATTTCGGACATGCAGTTCACCAATGCGAACCGGGTGCCATTTCAGTTCCGCGGCCTGGCGAACCGGTACCTGCCGGTCGGCAACATCAGCGATGCTAGCTCCGGCGTCAGGGTACGCAACCTGGACGGCAACTGGTCCTATGACGTGAGCGGGTCCTACGGCGTCAACCTGCTCGGCTATGACTTCTACAAGGCCGCCATCGAACGCGGCACAGCACGGGTGCGTGAACTCGGTCCTGTCCTCGGTCCCTACCATCCGCTCATCG
>JAUIDP010000008.1 GCA_030429005.1 Gammaproteobacteria bacterium
GTGGGCCAGTTGCCGTGCCAGAGCGTGTCGCCGCCATGCAGCAATCGCTTATCGCCGGCGGTGATCACCCAGCTGACCTGCTCGGAGCCGAAACCGTCAACGGCAGGCACTGCGGTGAATACGAAGCTACCGCGCACGACCGGCACATAATCGCTGGCCGGAATCACGCGCAGGCCACGCGAGGCGACGTAGGTCGCGATGGAATCGTGGCAGATGACATAGCCACGCTCACCGAGCACCTCCTTCAGGGTCTCGACATCGAAGTGGTCATTGTGCGCGTGCGTGACCAGTGCATAGCGCAGGCGGGTGTCGGCGACCACCGGCACAAGGCCTTCCGGCGCCGCGCCGTCCCACAGGTCGGTGCCGACCGCATCGATCAGAACGGTCGTATCGTTCTGCACCAGCCTGACGCCTGCCCAGGTCAGGCGCTCGACCTCAAGGTCGGCAGCCACCGCCACGAGTGGGGCCAGCAACAGGCCGAGCAATGCGGTAAATCGTATAGAAAACATAGGCTTGTGTCCGTCGCGACTGGAAACGCGGCATGCTAACAGGTAGACTTCATAAGCTCTACTTAATTTTTCTTATCAAGCCATAAGATCTTCTTACCGATGAATCTCCGCAGCCAGGACCTTGACCTCGTGCGTTGCATCGCCGAGTCCGGCTCGCTGACGGCGGCGGCAAGGCTGTTGCATATCAGCCAGTCCGCGGTCAGCCAGCGCCTCGGCAACCTGCAGGATCGTGCCGGCGTCCGGTTCTTCGAGCGCGTCGACGGCCGCATGCAGCTGACGCGCGCCGGGGAGCGCGCCAACGCAGCGGCGGCCCGCGTTGCGGCGGAATTGCGCTCGGCTGAGCAGGATATCGATGCCCTGTCATCAGCGCGTGCACAGCAACTCCGGATTACGACCGAGTGTTACACCTGTTATCGCTGGTTGCCGTTTGTCGTGCGCAATATGCGCGAGCGCTTTCCGCAGCTCGCCGTGGACGTCGTACCGGAAGCCACCGACACGCCGTGCGAAGCGCTGCTCGCCGATCGCATCGATGTCGCGCTGGTCAGCAATCCCCTCGCCGATTCCCGGCTGGGTGAAAAGGACCTGTTCGCCGACGAAATGATGGCCGTGATGAGCGACGAACATCCGTTGGCGAACTTCGATTTCCTGGACGCCAGGCAGTTCAGTGAACAGACACTGATTCTTTATACCGGCAAACGGCATGCCGTCGTCGACAAGGTACTGGCGCCGGCGGGCGTACAGGCCGGCGAGATCATCCAGGTCCGCATTACCGAAGCGATTATCGAACTTGCGCGCGCAGGCCAGGGCATCGCGGTGATTGCGGCCTGGGCGTTTGACGACTTCCCGGACCGCGACGGCCTGACGGCGATCCGCATTTCGGAGCAAGGCTTTGTGCGCAACTGGCGCGCGGCGATCAATCCCCGGGCCCGGCAGGAATATGTCGATGCTTTCGTCGACTGCGTCGGCAGCATCGGGCGGGATATCCGCACACCGTCGTGGCGCCAGCATCTCGGCACCGAAAAGCGCAGTAGAATGGGCTGATGGCATGCGTTGAATACAGCGTCCAGGACGGCATCGCGACGATCCGGATCGATGACGGCAAACGCAATGCGTTGTCGCCGGACGTGCTCAGGGAAATCTACGCCGCATTCGACCGGGCAGAAGCCGACAGGGCGGCTGTCATCCTGACCGGGCGCGACGACGTGTTCTCAGCCGGCTTCGATTTGAACGTAATGAAACGCGGCGGGACCCGGGCACTTGCCATGCTCCGCCTCGGCTATGCCCTGCCCGCCCGCGTACTGTCCTACCCGTACCCGGTCATTGCAGCGTGTAACGGTCATTCACTCGCGATGGGTGTCTTCCTGATGCTGGCGGCCGACTATGTCGTCGGCTGCCGCGGCGACTTCAGGATTGCGGCCAACGAGGTGGCGATCGGCCTGCCAATGCCACGTGTTGCTGCAGCCATGTTACGGCATCGATTGCATCCGGCCGCTTTCCAGCGAGCCGTCGTTCTGGCCGAATATTTCGACGTCGCGGCTGCAAAGAATGCCGGCTTCTTCGATACGCTGGTCGAGCCTGCTGAACTGGTACTGCACGCCCGTAACCTCGCAACCGGCTACCTGGACCTCGACCCGACGGCACACAGGAAATCCAAGCGCCGAATCCGCAAAGCGCTGGTTCGCCAGGTTCGTTTCAGCGTCTACCTGGATCTTGTCGACGCGGCACTGCTCGGTTTACGCGGCACGAAACCGCGCTGATGTCCGCGGTCAGCTTTCCTGCCGGCCGGCAATCGCCGCCGTAAAGACGACGTCAGTCGAACTGTTGAGCGCCGTTTCGGCCGAATCCTGCAGGATGCTGATCACGAATCCGACAGCAACCACCTGCATCGCGACGTCATTGGAAATATTGAAAAGGCTGCAACTGAGTGGGATCAGCAACAACGAACCGCCGGCAACGCCCGACGCACCACAGGCCGACAGCGCGGCGACAACACTTAGCAACAAGGCCGTCAGGAAGTCCACGTCAGTGCCAAGTGTGTGCGTCGCTGCCAGCGTCAGCACGGTGATCGTGATGGCAGCACCGCCCATGTTGATCGTTGCGCCCAGCGGTATCGACACGGCGTAGGTGTCCTTCTCGAGTCCCAGTCGTTCGCAAAGCGCCAGGTTCACCGGGATATTTGCTGCAGAGCTGCGCGTAAAAAATGCGGTCACACCGCTTTCGCGCAACGCAGTAAAGACGATCGGGTACGGGTTGCGGCGCGTCTTCAGCCAGACGATCAACGGGTTGATGAGCAACGCTACTGCCAGCATGCAGCCGAGCAAGACGGTCAGCAGGCGGGCGTAGCCACCCAGCACTGTCAGTCCGGACTCGGCAAGATTGCCGGCGACGAGGCCGAAGATACCGATGGGCGCCAGCCGGATGACGATGCGCACGATGTTGGTGACCGCCTCAGCCGTATCTGCCAGCATCTGCCGTGTCGTATCGGCTGCATTGTGCAGGAAAATACCGAGCAAAACGCCCCAGACCAGGATACCGATGTAGTTACCTGTCAGTACTGCATTGACCGGGTTATCCACCAGCTTCAGCAGCAGTCCGCCCAGCACCTCGGCGATACCCTGCGGCGCGCTGACTACCTCGTCCGGCACCTGTAAGGCCAGCGTCGTCGGGAACAACATGCTCACGGTCACGGCCAGCAGTGCGGCGAGAAACGTGCCGGCCAGATACATCAGGACAATCGGGCGCAACTGGGCGGTGTGGCTCGTACGCCGGTTGGCAATTGCGGAGGCGACCAGCACGAGCACCAGGACCGGCGCGACGGCTTTCAACGCCGAAACGAACAGGTCGCCGAGCAGCATCGCCGAGGCAGCGCCATCCGGCCAGGCAAGCGACAGGACCACGCCGACGACGATACCGACGGCAATCTGCAGCACAAGACTGCCGGACAGGATGCGGTTCATGACGGACCCGGTGCTCATGCCGACCTGCCCTGTTCACGGTGTATCCAGCGCAATTGCAGCGTAATCCCCACCAGGAACAGCAGCAGCAACACCAGGTAGCAGACTTTCAATACCGGGTCGTCAAGCGTCGCCAGCAGCGGGTCACCGACCGGCAATCGCAGCAGACCATCCGTCACCGCGGGTATGCAGTGAAACAACAGCGTCGATGAAAAGCCGAGCGCCTGCAGATACCGCGACAGGCCGCGGAACACGTTGGTCGTTGCAGCCAGCAGGCCGACGAACAGTGCCAGCAGTGTCAGGATGGCCAGCGCATGCCCCGGACCGAACACACCACGTTGAAAAATCGCCAGTGCCGTTACCGCGGTGACGAATGTCGCCGCGACGTATATCTGCCCGGCACGCGTTGTCAGCGTAATTTCCTGGTACTTCATCAACGCAAGTGCACCGCTAACCAGTGCGGTGACCCCGATGATGGTATGAAACCATCCCAGTGGAATCATTTCCGGCATAAGCACCCCCGATCGCTGCGTGCGGCGATCGTATCACGGTATGATGGCCAACTTTATCCGCAACCGGGCCGGGGGTAATGCCGACAGCAGTCGTCGACAGCGCAAACATTGGATAACCGACAACGCATCACACTCGCGAGCTTCCTGGCCTATTTCGTCATGTCGGCCATGCTTGCACCCATGCCGATCATATCGGCGCCGATTGCCGAGACCTTTGGCACATCGATCGAAGACGCTACGGCGCAGTTCAGCTGGCTGACGATGGGCATCCTCGTCGGCGCGATCGTCGCGCTGGTGATCTTCGATTTCCTGCGCATACGCTCGGTCTTCCTGCTGGTCTATACCACGATCCTTGTTTGCCTCCTGACACTGATGTTCACAGATTCGCTCGGTGCCATTGGTGTCGCGCTCGGTATAGTCGGCGTCTGCTGCGGTCTCGGCCTGGCTGCGGCCGCACTGGTGATCTCGAGAACCTACGAGACCGAGCGCCGTGCGTCCATGCTCGTCATTACCGATGCATCCTTCAGTGTCGCCGGTTTCACATTCGCTGCAGCAGCAACCGCTTTCGTTGTTGCCGGCCTGCACTGGGCCACCGTCTACCAGCTGGTCGCCACGGTCACCGTGGCAATCCTGTTGCTTGCCCTGTTCTCGACATTTCCGTCAACTGCGCCCGCCCGGGAGACAACTGCCAGCCAGGAAGCGTGGCCATTGCCATACTGGTTGTGCCTGGGCGCACTGTTCCTGTACACCCTCGGCCAGTATTCGATGCTGCTCTGGCTGCCCAATTACACGCAATCGCAACTCGGCGCATCCGCGGACCAGGCCGGTCGCCTCGTGTCAATGTTCTGGACCGGTTTGTTCGTTGCGCAGCTGCTGGTTGCCTGGTGGGTCCGCCGCATCGGCGTGCAGCGGCTGGTCCTGGTCGCCGGCACGATGACCTGCCTGTTCTCGATCCCGTTATGGACCACGAACGCGATCGGCGCGCTGCCGGCGCTCGCTTTCTTGTGGGGGCTTGCCAACTTCGGTTTGCTGAAGGTGGTCCTGTCGTTCGCAACGCAGCAGGTTCGACTGCCGACGCCACGCCTGGTGTCGGCGCTGCTGCTGGGCGCAACACTTGGAACTGCGGTCAGCCCATGGGTCACGAGCCGCATCGTGCTGGCCACCGACAACTATTTCATCCTGCAGTTCAGTACCGCCTGCTACGCCGCCCTGGCTGCGCTGTTGTTCTTCGCCGTGCGGACGCAGAGAACCGTCGCGGCAGATTAATCTATACTGCGCACACCGATTTCGGGGGAGATTGACCTTGCCAGAGAACACTCAGTCCAGTCGCATGACGCGTTTCCTAAGGGTTGTCGAGGCACTCGGCAATGCGCTGCCGCATCCGGTGACGCTGTTCGCCCTGTTCGCGATCGGCGTCATCCTGTTGAGCGGTGTACTGGGCTGGATGGAAATCTCGGTGCCCGATCCGCGACCGGTCGGTGCCAAGGGGAGAGCCGACAACGGGCTCATCGAAGTCGTCAGCCTGATGAATGCCGACGGCGTGCGCCTGATCGTCCTGAATCTCGTGACCAACTTTACCGGTTTTGTCCCGCTCGGTACCGTGCTCGTCGCGCTGCTCGGTGTCGGCGTCGCGGAACGCTCCGGGCTGCTGACGGCAGTGATTCGCTCGATTGTCCTGAAGGCCAGTCCGAAGACGGTAACGGTTGCCATCGTATTCGCCGGTGTACTGTCGAACACCGCCTCGGAGATGGGCTACGTCGTGCTCGTGCCGCTCGCCGCCATCGTCTACATGTCGCTCGGCCGGCATCCGCTGGCCGGACTGGCGGCCGGTTTTGCCGGCGTATCCGGCGGCTATAGTGCCAACCTGCTGCTCGGTACGGTTGACCCGTTGCTGGCGGGCATCACACAGGAAGCCGCGCGCCTGATCGATCCCGGCTACGCGGTCGACGCGAGTGCCAACTGGTTCTTCATGATTGCCAGCACCTTCCTGATCACGCTGGTCGCCAGTTTCGTCAGCCTGAAGATCGTTGAACCGACGCTCGGGCCGTACGACCCGTCGCAGGCCGGACTCGACGATGAGGACGAGCACCGCCTGGACCCGTTGACGACGCAGGAAAAGAAGGCGATGCGCGCCGCAGGCATTGCCGCCCTGCTGATGATTGCCGGCATCGCCTGGATGGTGGTACCCGAAGGTGCCGTACTGCGCGACCCGGCTACCGGCCTGATCAAGGGCTCGCCGTTCCTGAAGGGCATCGTCGCGCTGATTTTCGTGTTCTTCCTGGTACCCGGCGTGGTTTACGGCCGGATGATGGGTACGATGCGCTCCGACCGCGACGTCATCGATGCCATGGCCGGCGCGATGAGCACACTGGGCCTGTACATCGTGCTGGTGTTTTTCGCGGCACAATTCGTCAAGTTTTTTTCCTGGACCAATCTCGGCGCTGTCACCGCAGTAACCGGAGCGACTTTTCTCGAGAGCATCGGCATGACCGGTCCGTCGCTGTTCTTCTTCTTTATCCTGATCTGCGCGTTCATCAACCTGATGCTGGGCTCGGCATCGGCGCAATGGGCCGTGACGGCACCGATTTTCGTCCCGATGCTGATGATCATCGGCTATTCGCCGGAAGTCATCCAGGCTGCCTACCGAATCGGCGACTCGAGCACGAATATCATTACGCCGATGATGAGCTACTTCGGCCTGATCATGGCGTTTGCCGCGCGGTATGTACCGAAGGCCGGCGTCGGCACGCTGATCGCAATGATGTTGCCGTACTCGGTGGCCTTTATCGTCCTTTGGAGCGCATTCTTCTTTCTCTGGGTGTTCGTACTGGGTATGCCGGTGGGACCCTCCACACCGACATACTACTCAGTCGGTTAGACCACCCGTCGCAAGGACATGCCTGCCTAGTGCTTTTCCGTCCTGGTCCCGCGCGGCCAGTCGTCATCGAACAGGTCTGGATTCAGCTGCAGGTTGCGCGCCATCGTCGTGAAGTCCAGCGTCGTCGTCATGCCATCACGTGTCGAACTGAACTCCTGCCGTCGTGGCATCCACGAGGCCTGGTCGATCCACAGCGTGATCTTGCCGATGATTGCACGTTCTTCGTCCTTCTTCGGCGTCAGCTCAAGCACCAGCGTGCGTGCTTCGCCGATCTGCTCTTCGCCGAGAATCGTAATCAGGTAGCGGTCTTCCATGTCGCGCACGGCGATGCTGAAGCCGAGGCGGTAGTACGGCTCCAACCGGTCCTTGTGCCTGGACAGGGAATACTGGTTAACGGTGCTGGTCGACTTGTCGTAGTCCTGGACGGTATTGCGGTTCAGGAGCAGTACGCGGTTACCGCCGTCCTGGCTGTAGCGAATGTCGCCTTTTTCGTTGATGAAGCCGTTGCCGGAATGCGCTGCGACCTGGTTACCGCTTGAGTCGGTCCTGGCAAAGCTGACCCGCGCCATCGCGGACTTGAAATCATCTGCCTGGCGGTCGATCTGGCGCACCGCATCATCCAGTTTCCAATCGATCGATGGCATTTGTGCGACCGACGGCATGCCAATGACCAGGCCCGTTACCACCAGAATTGCTCGCGATATGTGTTTCATGTTGCCTCCCGTGTTGTTGCCTTGCCGGCAAGACCGTTTCCGCTAAGCATAGCCCAAACATTGCCGCCCGGGTGCGCGCTTCTTTCGCTGTGCCGAATGGCGCAGTCACGAAATTCTGGTAGATTGCTGCAACGGCAACCAACGAGGTACAACCGGATGGCTCGACCCAACCACCACTTCGGCGCACTGGCTGTCGCCGTGCTGGCGCTGGCTGCCGGCAATGCATGGGCGGACGAGATCACCTATATCAAAGCGGGATCACTGTTCGATTCGCGCAGTGGCAAGGTGATGCGCAATGCAGTCATACAGGTTGCCGGTGAAAAAATTGTCTCGGTCGGCAACTCCGGTACAACCATACCGGTCGATGCAACGGTCATTGACCTGTCGTCGTCATTCGTTTTGCCCGGCCTGATGGATATGCATACGCACGTTATCGATCATCTCGACAGCTACTTTTTCGCCGGCTATTTCCAGTCGCCACACCGGGCCACGATTGGCGGCGTGGTCAATGCCGAAAAGACGCTGCTGGCCGGCTTCACGACGATCAGGAATGTCGGCGCGAGCGACTATGCCGATGTTGCACTGCGCAACGCGATCAATGCCGGCGAGATACCCGGCCCACGCATGGCAGTTTCCGGCCCGAGCCTCGGCATAACCGGTGGTCATTGCGACAACAATACACTGAGCCACGCATTCGCAGAACGCAGCGATGGCGTTGCCGACGGGCCCTGGGCCGTGCGTGAGCAAGTGCGCAAGAACGTCAAGTACGGCGCCGACCTGACCAAGTTTTGTGCAACCGGCGGCGTGTTTTCGAAAGGTACGAAAGTCGGCATGACCCAATACACGCTGGAAGAGATGCAGGCGATAGTCGATGAATCACACACACATGACCGCAAGGTTGCTGCACATGCGCACGGCAACGAGGGCATCAAGCGGGCAATCCTGGCCGGCGTCGATTCAATCGAGCACGCCAGCTTCCTGGACGAGGAAGCGGTACAAATGGGTATCGATCGGGACGTCTACTTTGCGCTGGATATTTACAATACCGAATACACGCTCGAGCGTGGTGAGGCCAACGGTGTTCCGGAGGAAAACATCAACAAGGAACGCGAGGTCGGCACGCGACAACGCCAGAGTTTCACGCTGGCCGTCGAGATGGGCGCCAAGGTCGTATTCGCGACCGACTCGGGCGTCTATCCTCACGGCGACAACGGTAAGCAGTTTGCACGGGCAGTGCGCTTTGGCATGACGCCGACGCAGGCAATCCAGTCAGCAACATCGCTGACGGCCGACCTGCTCGGCTGGGAAGATCGTGTCGGCGAAATTGCGCCAGGCATGTACGCTGACATCATCGCCGTTAACGGCAACCCGCTGAACGACATCTCGGAACTCGAGGATGTCGACTTCGTCATGAAAGGCGGCGTGGTCTACAAGAACCGGTAATATGTCAAATCTGAGACGCCCGTCTCAGAACTGTTTCCCGGTACGTGCGGCGGTTCGCAGAATACTCCTTTATCCGTGATTAGGCTGTTTCTAGTTACAGGATTTTCTTGGAGAATTCGATGGCCCACCGGTCGATTTTATCGGTCGTTCTGCTCTCGCTGGCACTGCCGTTCAACGTTCAGGCTGAAGACATGCAGTTGACATATGTCTTCTACGGCGCACCCGCCCAACGCGCCTGGGCTGACGGCGCCGTGCTGACTGTGAATTTCGATGGCACGGTTGCCGCGAACTACGACTACGTGACGATAAACTCCATTGAGTCGGCAGTACTGACCCGGCCCGGTCTGCCACCATACGAGTTTCCGTCGATCAGCCCAGACGAGATCGAAACGGTGCCGGCCGGCGGTGTTCCGACGGTTAGTTTCTCCGGTACGTTTCTGAATTTCACGGTTTGCCCGTCCGGCTTTACGACCGACTCCGATGGTAACGGCAGCCTCGACAGCTGTGAGTACGGTGTAGATGGCGGTTTCGGTTTCAGCTACGGACCTGCAGCATCCGACGGCGACCTCGCCGCTGCGGCCGATGATTCCGGCACGGCTGCCTGCGCCGGCGCATCAGGTTGCCCGGTTACCGATGCACCGATCGACCTTTCACAGTGGTTGCTGGTTGCCGACGCGGACAACGACGGCTTCCTGGATTCCGTGGACAACTGCCCGGATGTTGCAAATGGGCTGCAGCTCGACACGGATGGTGACGGTGTCGGCAATGTTTGCAGCATCGGGGACACCCAGTCTTTCTCAGACGGAACACGCCCGCTGTTCACGCCAACGATCAATTCGATCGACGAAAGCTGCATCCTGAATGGCTGGTGGGTCGGTAGCTGCGTTGTGGCGCTGGTCGAGGGAGAAGATGGCCCGGGTGACAATGCGCTGTATTACGACTCGTCCACCTCACACAATCGCCATTTCAATTTCATGACGTGGGAAGAGTATGAATATTCTGACGGCCGATTCCTGGGTGACCTGTACAACCAGGACATCATTGCCTTAAGGTTCCGGGCGCGTCATGCTGGCGGCACCGAGCCACTGGTATTGCGGGTCATGGTGGCCGACTCGTTCAGCGACGGCGGCACCGATTTTGCGATCTCCAACGAAACTGCGACGATCACGGTAGGTTCCGGCTGGACCGATTACGAGATCTCGCTGGACCTGGATGACCTCGAAACCGGTACACGCCTGTTCGGCGACAAGACCATTCTTGCCCCGAGGCGGACAGCGGAAGAAATCCTGACGGCTGTCGCGCAATTCAGCCTGCGGCATGACCCGACCGGTGCAGGCCCGGGTACACCTGCACCAACTGACGCGGCAATGGAAATTGATGATATTGAACTCGTCAGTGCAGCTGGAAGCAGCAGCATCCTGATGCTGCTGGCATTGCTTGCCATCGCCTGCCGCCGGCGAGCGTTACAACTCGCCGGCAACGTTCAGAAATAGACTAGCTCAGACGGGGTCGTACCCAGTGCTGCTTGCCCAGCATTTCACCGTAAGCCGTACGATTGCCCTTGTGCTGCAGTCCGCCCTTGGGCCGCGCGGCAATTCTGGCGAAGCGGCTGCCGAGCAGGCCGATCGTTTCTTCGTCGATATCGTCCAGGAATTCCAGGTCTTTCTTGTTCACAGGTGTTGGTCCTCAAAAAGGAATTGATCGCGGTCACCAGGACTAGTGATCAAATTCCGAGTAGTACTCGTCTGCCATCAGGTCGAAGTCGTCAGTGTCTTCGAAGTCTTCGAAATCCCGCATGGTCATGCGCAGTAATTTCTTTTCGCGAGCCCGCTCCAGCCGCCGCCATCCCGGTTCGCGCTGTCCGGGTCTTGTGCCCATCAGCTCGTCCATGACGTCATCGTCTTCGAGGCCCATGGCCAGCAAATCGCCGTCGAAATCCGTGTCGAGGAGATCGTCCTCGGGCACTTCGTAGGCCGGTGATTCGTTTACTGTACTCATGCTATTCTCCCGCAGAGTCAAACTACCTTGACGTCAAGATAAAACTTTTTGGCTTGATGTCAAGGTATTTTTTTTCATTTTTGCTTTTTGTTAACTTGTTGTTATGAAAGAAGATTTTGTTGATTCCCTGTTGCAGCAATGGGGAGAAGAGCACCCGGACAAGGACGTCTCATCGCTCAGCGTCATCGTTCGCCTGCAGTTCCTGCACAAACTCCTGCAGCGCCAGGCGACCGCGGCGCTGGCGCGCCACGGCCTCAAGCACTGGGAATACGACGTATTGTCAGTCCTGCGCCGCCAGGGCGAACCGTTCGAGTTGCCGGCCACCGAGATCGCACGCGCCGCGATGCTGACGACGGGCGCCATGACCACGCGCATCGACGGGCTCGAAGCACGCGGGCTCGTAAGGCGTCGGAGGAGCCGCGAGGACGGCCGGTCCGTTCCGGTACGTTTGACGATCCGGGGCAGGCAGCTGATCGACTATGCGATCGATACCCGACTGACCCAGGCCGACGAAGTTCTCGCCAATATCTCGGCCAAAGACCGGACACGGCTGGCATCCGACCTGCGCACGCTATTACTGGAATTCGACAGTATGGCGGCCGATCCCCGCAACTGACGTCATTGCACGTCAGCTGCCTGCGGGAAAGGATCCGAAAAACGCGGGTCCTGGAGCAGCGACTCGTCCGTCAGTGCGGCCAGGAACGCCAGCAGGTCGGCGCGTTCCGCATCTGACAGTTCGAATCCCCGGATGAATTCCGACTTGAACGGGCTGAGGCGGCCGTCACCGGCATTGGCACCGGATTCGAGCAGGCGTCCGCCACGTTCGTAATGTGCAATCACTTCCTCGAGAGTTGCAATGCTGCCGTCGTGCATGTACGGCGCGGTCACTGCAACGTTGCGCAGCGTCGGCGCCTTGAAACGACCCATGTCGCGTCGCTCGCCGGTCATGTCGAACAGCCCGGTATTTTCGGCCGGGTAGCCACCGTTGCCGTCAACATTGTAGAGGCCATTGTTGTGAAAGCCGACCCGCTCGATGCGATCGTTGGCATGTGTCGTACTATCGGTGAAATTGAAGCCGCCATGACAGTGGAAACATTCCAGGCGCTCGGAAAAAAACAGGTCCATGCCGCGTACTGCAGCGGCATCCAGCGCGCTTTCATCGCCTCCCAGATAGCGGTCGTAGGGCGAGTCGAAACTGACAATGCTGCGTACGAATGCTGCGATCGCCCGCAGCGCATTCAGCACCGAAAAAGGGTCCGCGTCATCCGGAAAGACGCGCGGAACGAGTTCCGCATAAACAGCGTCGGAACGCAGCAGGCCGACCAGCTCGGCCTCCCGACCGCCCATTCCCATCTCCACAGGGTTGTCACCGAGCAGTGGCGTCAGCGCCTGGTCTTCCAGCTTGTCCAGCAGCGGATTCGCCCAGGTCAGGCGGCTGCCATAGGCCGTATTGACAAGGCTCATCGATCCGCGCGGGTGGATTTCACCGGTCGCACCGACAGATCGTGGACGCCCGTCGGTGAACGCCAGCGCCTGGATATGGCAGCTCGCACAAGCCGTCGTCCCGTTGACGGACAGCCGCCGGTCGTAAAAGAGCCGCCTGCCAAGTTCGACTTTCTCGGCACTCATCGGATTGTCCGCCGGAACATCCGGTCGCGGCAGGTTTTCGGCAATCGTCCAGCGGTACCCCGGGTCGTTGTGCCACGCGAAGACCGCCAGTACGAGCGCAGCAAGCGCGACTACCGGCAACAGTTTCTTCATGGCGCCTGCTGCAGGGAAAACAGTTGTTGCTCGCCGTCCTTCCTGCCGGTCGCGTGATCGAGGCCGAGCGCGGCAAACGCCGCGGCACAATGCTTTTCTGCAGGACCCGACGAGCAGTCGGTTGGCGTCGTGTCCTGCAGCCTGCCGTCGGCCACCAGCGCTGCGAGGTCCACGAGCACCATGTCGCCCGGCGCGAAGTTCTCCAGTCGTACCGTCACGCGGTTTGGCGCGTTGCAGCCGGAAATATTCCGGATCGTGCCGCTGCAACCGGTACTGCCGAGATGCAGCCAGAAACTGTCGGACACATTTTTCAGACCGGCGCGCAGAAACTTGTAGCCACCTCGCCAGTGCCAGTGCATGTCGGGATCGCCGAGCGGCGGCTCGGCCTGCAGGGGGTCAGCGTGATTGTCGGCAAACGGCACGCCGAGTGTGAATTCAAGAGCGCGAAAAGACTGGCCGGCGACGCTGCCGCGTATGACGCTATGGGTATCCGGGGTACCGTTGATGCAACTGCCGCTGCCATCCTCGAGATCCAGCAATGCCAGGTCGGCCTGCTGCCATGGCCCTGGTTCGAGCTCGACCGCATGCGTCGCGCCGGTTGCATCTTCGAGCCGCAGCTTGTGAACATAAAACCGCAGATCCGACATCGTCGTCGCCATTGGGCCATCGCAGGCGATCTCTTCACCGTCGAAGGCTGCCCTGAATTCGATCTCGATCGGCGCCGGCGCTTTGTTGCAGGCGCACAGGAACGCCACGCTCGCAACGGTCATCAAATAACGCCAATTCATGTCGAACCCTTCAACGAATTTTGTGTCGGATTATAGTAGCCTGCCGCCATGAATATTCGACCCACGACATTCGCTATCGTTGCCTGCTTTTTCGCAGCGCCGGCGTTCGCCCATTCGGGCGACGAACCGCCGGTGTTTGTCGCGGCCGGCGGCACCGATGCCGGCAACTGCCAGGACGCAAACCAGCCATGCCTGACGATCGACTATGCGCTGAGCAAGCTTGGCAAGGGCGCACAGGTCCGGATCGCATCGGGAGCCTACAGCATTGCCAGTGACAACGAGCTGTTCCACCTGCTGCACGGGACAGTCGACATCCAGGGCGGATTTGATGGCAAGGCAACGTTCGCAACGGCGACGTCGAGCCCGACGATCCTGACCGGCGTGCCACGAGAGTATTCCGAAGCACTGGCACAGCGCGGCTTTTTCGTCGCGCCCGACTTCAAGGCAGCGGATCGCGACCGCTACAGCAAGGTTCGGAAGGAACTGGGCAAGCATGCAGCGCTGAATGCGAGTATGTCGGCGACACCGTGCGTCGGCGGCAGTATCAACGGCATGGCCTGTGACGATATCGACCTGTTGTCGCACGTGGGCATGGCGGACATCAGCGCCCGGCCCGGCGGTGGCCACGATGTCTGGGGCTTCGTCGACCTCAACAGCAACCGCGAGTATGCCATCATGGCATTCGATATCGGCACCGCCGTCTTCGACGTGACAGACGCCGAAAATCCGCGGGAAGTCGGTTTCATCGATGGCCAGCTGACGTCATGGCGTGATGTCAAGGTCTACCAGTTCTGGAACAACACGGACGCGCGCTGGAACGCATACGCCTATATCACCGCTGACGGCACAACCGACGGCATGTTTGTCGTCGACCTGTCCGGCCTGCCGCACCGCGTGGCTCGCGTCAACTACACGAGCGACTTCGCGCAGGCACACAATGTGTTTGCGACCGGCACCGACTACGGCACCGGCCTGGCGCTGAACCAAACCCGGGCCACTGTCGTCGCTGCCGGCTCGGACATCAACGGCGGTCCGTATCGCGCCTATGATGTTTCCAACCCGGCCGCACCGGTCTTTTCGGTTATGCCCGGCACCGGCGGCAACGACTACATGCACGACGCTGCGTCGATGATCATCACTGACAGCCGCAAGGATACGCAATGCGTCAACGCCACGACGTACTGCGAACTGTTGTTCGACTTTAACGAGGACAGGGTCTACATCTGGGACATCACTGATGCCGACAACCCGCAGCGACTGAGCAGCACACCGTACCCGAATGCCGGCTACGTACATTCCGGCTGGCCGAGTGAAGACAAGCAGACCCTGTTCATCCACGACGAGTTTGACGAAATCAACTTCGACCTCAAGTCGACGGTCAACATTTTCGACCTCGGCAACCTGGCCGCGCCGACAGTCCTGGCGCCATGGTCGGGCCCGACGGACTCTATCGATCACAACGGATTTGTGCGCGGCAACCGCTATTACATGTCGAACTACGGGCGAGGCCTGACCGTGCTCGATATTACCGACCGCAGCAACGTGCAGGCTGTCGGACACCTGGATACCTTCCCGTTCACCGATGCTCGCGGCTTCTTCGGTGCCTGGGGCACGTACCCGTTTTTTCACAGCGGCAACATAGCCGTAAGTGACATCGATACCGGCTTTTACATGGTGGCCGATCGCACCCGTGACGTCGCCGCCGGACGACTGGCCTTGTCCGGCCATTCGTACGGTGGCGCCGAGGGCAGTACGTTGCAGATTCCGGTCCAGCGCCTTGGCGGCAGTGCCGGCGCCGTCAGCGTTGCCTATGAAATTGTCGGTGCAACGGCGACGGATGCCGACGTTGCAGGTGGCACCGGTGTGCTGAACTGGAGCGACGGCGACACATCCCAGAAGTCTATCGCACTTGACCTGGTTGCCGACGGCGACGTCAGCGAAGGGCTGGAGCGGCTGCTTGTCAAACTGGTCGCACCGGCTGGCGGAGCGACTCTCGACTACCTGAATATCGCGAGTGTCTATGTCGGCGAAGCCGGCGCCGGCAGCACCGTACAGTTCTCCACCGCGGAGATTCGCATCGAGGAGCGTGGCTTCGGCACAGCCGTTGTCATATTGCAACGCAACGGCTCGGCCGCTGGCCCGGCGAGCGTCGACTATGCGCTGACCGGCAACGACGCGACACCGGGAACGGATTTCCAGGGCAATACCAGCGGCACGGTGAGCTGGCCCGACGGTGATGCCGACCCGAAGACGCTCGAATTCCCAATCGTCGATGACAGCGTCGCCGAGGGCACCGAGTTCTTCGAGTTGGGTCTTGCGAATGCCAGCGGTGCGACCGTTGGTGGCATCAATACCGTCCGGGTTCGCCTGCTCGACGGCAATGGCAGCAGCAGTACGCCGAATGCCGTGGCCGGCGCCAACCAGACCGTCGCATCCGGTGCTGCGGTTTCACTCGACGGCAGCGGCTCGAATGATCCGGACGGTGATCCGCTGACTTACGAATGGCTACAGCTTTCCGGCCCGCCGGTCACGCTGGTGAATGCCGATTCGGCGACTGCCACGTTCACCGCGCCGAACGTCAATTCGGACAGCCTGCTGCGGTTCCAGCTGACGGTACACGACGGCTTGCTGCAAAACTCGGCAGAAACTTCCGTTACCGTGCAACGGCAGGCTGGCGGCGGCAACCAGAAGAAAGGCGGTGGCGCCACACACTGGCTGATGCTGCTGGGTTTACTGGTGCTGGCGATCCGACGCCGCGGTACGCTCCGTCAAGCCGCCGGGAGCCGACTGGCAAACTAGTCTTCGTTCAGCTCAGTGTAGTGCAGGCTGACGACTTTCCACTCACCGTCGATCTTGTTCCATACGTCAGTCTCGAACGCCCTGAGGTTCGCAACCTGGCCGTCATAGCGGGCTTTGTTAGTGACGAAATAGGTACTGATAGCCACGTTGCCACCCGGCAGAACCTGGATGACGATGTCTGACATCTCGTTCAGCAGGACACCGTCGCCTGAATCGATCAGTGCGTGCCATTGTTCTTCGTACACCGCCAGGTCCTGGCGCTCGCCCGAGAAAAATACCGTCGCATCGTCGGCGTAGTAATCGAAGTACGCGGCAACGTCATTGGTTGCATAGGCCTTGTTGAAACCATCGAGCGCCGCCTCGATTTCGGCCTCAACGGATTCTGCATGGGCTGTGAACGCCACGAGACAAGCCAGCGCTGCCAGTAACCCGCTCATTGTTTTTCTCATTGTGTTTCCCCGGAGACTGCTGTTGAGCACACAGGATGCCTCGATTCCGGGCCCGGGACAATGCGGTCCGAATGTCGCTACGGCGACTCGATGCAGCTCTTCAGCTGCGGCAACACGAACGACTTCCAGCCGTTTTTGAGCTGTTGCCAGAATTGCTCAACGGCATGTCGCGGGAACTGCTCCCAGCCGGAGTGCGTCAGCAATACCCTGGTCCTGCCCCGGGCGATTGCTGCCAGGCTGATCGTTACGAAGGTTTTTGGCGTGCCGGGCAGGTACCAGCTGAATTCCATGCGGCTGTTCGACTCGAGAGCCAGCAGCTCGCAATGGGTTGCACCTTCGATATCGCCGCGTTCACGCTTGTCGGCATTCGGCTGCATATAGAATACGTGCCCTGTTGTGGCTTCAAATTGCAGGCAACCAAGCCACTCCCCGACTGACACCGGATCAGCCATTGCCTGCCACACCGTCTCGACCGGCGCATCGATTTCGATCGACTCGACAATGTCATCGAGAGCGTCCTGCGGCGGCGTCATGTTCCGGCACTCCTGGCATTCATTCGACAAGATCCTTCAGTGACTGCAGGCGGCTGCCCCAGAAAGACCGGATCCATTGCTGCACTTCCTGCAACGGCTCCGGGTTGGTCGCGTAGATGCGTTGCCTGCCACGCTTCGTCTCGGTTACCAGCCTGGCGTCTTTCAGGACCCGCAGGTGCTTCGACACGGCCGGCCGGCTGATCTCGAAGCGATCGGCCAGCTCCTTAACGGCCGTCGGTTGGCGGGCGAGCATGGCAATGATGTGCCGGCGGGTCGGGTCGGCGATCGCGGTGTAAACCTGTTGTTGCTGGGATGCTGGCATACTGGTAACTCTCCGGTTACGAGTTAAAGGTAACTGACTGGTTACCATTTGTCAAAAACACCTGCCGGTTTCCGGCAACGTGTCGCTGCGGATTCTTCCGGGCTTATGGGCAAAGCCGCATACGCAGCGTATGATTCCTGCGTTGGACAGGGAGGAAAAATGACAAGAACAACAACTCCGGCAAGCCTGCTGATGCTGGCTATCGCCCTGGCACCAGGTGCAGCGATCGCCGATGAGTCGTCAGACGTGCATCCACAGTTGCGCAGCAACTGGTGGATTGATGTCGGCAGCTACTACCCGACCCGCAAGTTCACATTGTCCGCGAAAGGCAATTTATCCGGCGAGAACATAGAACACGAATTTGATGAGAAGCTGGGTCTCGATGAACGTGACCCGTTGTTCGAAGCGCAGATCGGTTGGCAATTCGGCGACAAGTGGGGCGTCGCCGCACAGTATTTCAATTCATCCAAAGATGCTCGCCGAACACTCAGCGAAGACGTTGAATGGGAAGACGTCGTCTACGAGGTCGGAGCCGATGTCCGTGCCGGAACCGAACTGTCGGTCACACGGCTGGTTTTTTCGCGACGTTTCTATGACCAGGGACCACACGATTTTCGACTGGCGATCGGTCTGCACCTGCTGGACCTCAGCGCGTACATTTCCGGGCAGGCCAATGTCGGCAACATGAATTCGGAATTTCGCAAGAGCGAGAACAGCGTGTCGGCACCACTGCCCAATATCGGTGCCTGGTACCGCTACTCACCGAGCGACAAGTGGCTGTTTTCACTGCGCGGTGACTGGCTCGAGGCATCGGTGGACGATGTTTCCGGGTCAATCATCAATCTTGCTGCCGGCGTCAACTACAGCATCCTGGACAACGTTGGCATCGGCCTTGGCTATCAGCGCTTCAGCCTGGACGCCAAGTTGAGCGAGTCAAACTGGAAAGGCACTGCGGACCTGACGTTCGAGGGCCCGACCTTGTTCATCAGCGGTTACTGGTAAGCACGCTACTTCTCGATCGTGTACAGGATATCCAGCGACTGGTTCTCGCCGGCGCCGGCCTCCAGCGTCAGGTTGCGGTTCAGCCGGTAGCGCAACAACAGCGTACCGAGCTGACTGAACACGCCGTAGGCGTAGCGCGCATACAGGCGCGAGTTGACCTGCTTACCGGCCACCAGTGCTGTCGTTTCCCCGCCGTCCCCCGCCAGCGACAGCTCGTCAACGCCAATTGACTGGCCGATCTGGTCGGTAATTCGCGTTACCTGGCGCAGGCCGAGGGCGACAGCCGCGCCGGACAGCTCGCCGCCTTCGGTATCGGACGCCTGGCTCAATGGCCTGCCGAGAACCAGGTAGGCGAGCGCGTCTGCATCCGCCATCGCAGGTTCCGAGAACACCGTTGTCGTCAGGTTTTGTGCGCGCCCGCGCAGGCGAATGCCGGCTTTGACCGTGCCATCGAACTCCTCGATGACGCGGACCGCGCGCACATCCACCAACGGATCGTCCAGCGGTCCCGTGAACACCAGTTCGCCCTGCTCGATCTCCAGGTCCTGACCCTGCATTGCGTAGCTTCCGTCAACGAGCGTCAATTTGCCCTCGGCGCTGACCGGCCGGTTCGCGGGTTGCCTGAACAGGATGTTGCCGCGCAGGCGGGTTTCGAGACCCAGTGCTTCGAACTGCACATCATCACCGAGTACCAGGCGGGTTTCGCCAGTGATACGCGTTTCTCGCGTTATCGTGCTGTCCTCCCCGAGCACGACCACGTCCGGCGAAACCTTGACAGCACTGACCGGCACCTCACGCGGTGTGATCTCTGCACGCGGCACGTCGAGCTGCCCGCTGATATGCCAGCCATCGAGGTTGCCAGTGAGCTGGATATCGGGTGAACCCCAGACGCGATACTCCGGCCAGTTCACGAGCTCGGCGCCTTTGCCGGTCACGCGAAAGCTTGCCCGTCGTTCCGGTAGCATCAGGTCCTGCAGCCTCCCGGAAAGCTGCAGCGTGCCGGAACCTGACCGGGCTGAGCCTTCAACAGTTGCATGACCATCCGACGCACCGGCAACAGAAACGCCCACCTCCTTCAGCCGGACGTTCCAGGCAGGAACAGCAACTCCACCGTCGCGCCAGTTGGCCGTTCCGGAGAACGTCGGGGCATTCAGCGGGCCACGCGCGGCGATGTCGGCGGAAATCGTGCCGGCAAACGAATCAATCTGTGGAACCAGCGCCGGAATCCAGCTCCAGTCGGCGCCGCCCAGTTGCAATCTGCCGCTCATCAGCGCATCCGGCGCAAGGGATTCGAGCGTTATCCAAAAGCCGGCTGAAACACCAGGGTCCATCTCGATGCTCCCCTGTGCCGTTACCCGGTTGTCCACAAGCGTTGCACCAGCCTCCGCCCGGCGCACTTGCAGATCGGTGATGTCACCGTTCGCCTCGACGACCCTGAGATTGGTGCCGGACTGCGACCAGCGCAAGCTGCCGTTCCAGACGCCGGCCGTGCGCACCAGGTCGGCATCGGCACTGGCTGAACCCGACAGCTGGTAATTCGACGGCAACAAATCATTGCCGAGTTCCAGCGGCACATCCCGGATCGCCGCTCGTAGTTGCAGGTTGTCGCCACCGATGCTGAGTTGTTCGATCTGCAATCTGCCGAGCGCCCCAAGCCACTCGTTTTGCATCAATGCCAGCACGTCGTCCGCGTATTGAAAGGCGAACGGTTCCTGCAACACCCAGTCACCGACGCGGGACTGGCTGAACGTCGCCGAACGCACACTGCCGGACACGTCCCCGTCGTCGAACAATACGTCGGCACTGCCGTCCAGCAGCATGTCCTCGTATGCCCAATGAACATTGAGGTCGCCGCGATTACCCCGGATCTCGACATTACCGTTGACCGCACCCGGCAGCCCTGGCCGCAGCTGGCCGAGGTCGGGCGCTTCGACCTCCGCTGACAGTGTCAGCCGACCGTCAACCTGCTCGCCATCGAACCGAACCTGGTTGGTACCGGCATGCAACACGCAATCGCTGCAGCGCCAGCGCCCGGCAGCCAGCAGCGCCTCGCCGGTTGCCTGTACCTCGATGTCGTTGATATCTCCCGCAGCGACCAGCCGGCTGGCCGATAGTGTCCCGGCTGCGTCGATCGACAGTTCAGCGGTGGCGGTCAGCTCACCGAACAGCTTGCTGTTCAGTAGCTGCGGATCCAGCCGTTCTACGACAGCATCGGCGGTCGCCGACAATTCCGGTGTGCGAACCAGGCTGCCGACCAGGTCGAGCTCGACCAGGTCATTGCTGATGTTTGCGGAGAAACTCGACAATGCGTCGAGGTTGCCCCGGGCCGTACCCTCGAGCGTGTAATCGATGCCGTCGTTTTCAAAGTCTGCGCGAATCCGGGCATCGGCCGCATCGAAGCTACCCTCGAGTTCGATCTCGCCATTGTTGAACGGCCGCTCGGCAATCGTCCACGTCTGCCAGCGGATCGCCGCGTCAAACCCGGGCTGTACGCGCCCGATGAGGAATAACTCACCGCTGACATTCGCCGGGTACGGACCCGATACCTGTTGCTGGAATCGAAGCGCCGCAAGGCTGCCCGATACCTTGCCATTGCCCGACCAGTCGCTTTCGAGCAGCTCCCAGCTGACGTCGCCGCTGGTCTCGACCGGCCCCGCCAGGCGAATCGACAGCGCTGTCACCTGCGCCCGTACCTTGTCCCGTTGTGCGCGCACCTCGTCCGCCGTGAATCGCCTGCCGTCAGCCCGCAGCCCCCGGACAACGATGTTTCGCATGACCAGCGGCTGCTCGCCGCCCTCCAGCTCAAGGCGCGATATCGCGGCGTTCCGGACGGCCATCGCCAGCGGCAGCGACGGCATGTCAATCTGCAACATCTGCGGATCGTCCGGGCGCGGGACCAGGCTCTGGCGGTGGACGGACCGTGCGTGCAGATCGTCGATGGTCAGCCGGCCGGCGACGATGGCCGGCCAGAAAAGATCGAACGCGACATTGTTGAGCTCCAGTCGTTGCGTTGCGTCAGCATAGACAAGCGTATCGATCTGCATGCCGCGCCAGAGCGTTCCGTCGAACGCATCGACCGACAGCGAACCCGGCAACGCCTTGTCTGCGCGTGTAATAACCCAGCGCGTTCCGTTCTCGGTATTGAGTACGAATGCAAGCAGCGAGAACGCAACCGTCGCCACCAGCAGGACCAGCAGCACGGCCCGGAATAACCACCTTGCAAGAAAGCCGATCACAGGTCCGGCCCCAGGCTGATGTGAATCCTTAAGTTCTCGTCCGGGTTGTCCAGCGGGTGGGCAAAGTCCAGGCGCAAGGGGCCGACAGGGGAGTACCAGCGTACACCGACGCCAACGCCGGTATACAGGTCGATATCCGCCTCGTCGAACGCATCGCCGGTATCAACGAACGCGGCGATTGCCCACTGCTCGCCGAACAGCCGGTCTATCTCGAGGCTGGCATCGAGCTGGTTGCTGCCGCCGATCACCTCGCCGTCGGCATCCACGGGGCCGAGGGACTCGAATTCGTAGCCACGTACGCTGTTGTCACCGCCGGCGAAGAAGCGCACCGATGCCGGCAACTCGGCCAGCCGGTCTTTCATCGTCATGCCGACCGTTGCACGCGCCAGCAAGCGGGTGCGATCCGTCAACGAACGCACCCACTTTGTTTTGAGTTGCAACTGCAGGAAACTGGTGTCCGAACCCAGCGCCTCTGCAGCACCACGAACATCCACGTTCAGCCGAAAGCCGGCAACCGCCCGGCTCAGTGCGCGGCCGCGCGCGGTCTCCCAGTTGGTGCCGAATATGATCAGCTGGCTGGTCGATTCCTGGTCCGCAACCGTGTAATCCTCGTAGAGGTAGTCGAGATAGCGGGTTTGCAGCCATTTCTCGCCCAGGTTCCGGGAGCGGCGGAAGCCGAGTTTGAAACTGTCCTGCTCACTGGTATCGGTTTTTTCGTGTTTGAGACCGGAGACAATGCTGAACCATTCGTGGCGCGGGTCCTTTTTCGGCCAGCGATACGAAAAGTTCAGCTCACTGTTAACGGGTGAGGCAAACAGCTTGCCTTCGAACTGGTGGCCACGGTCGTTGATTCGCCGATTGACGTAGCCGAGACGGCCGTTCGGCCCGAGATCGGTTGAAAAGCCGGCGCCCGCCGAGTAGACACTGCGCTTCGCGGGTACCAGTTGCACATTGACCGGAACAATATTGTGCTCGGTGTCCAGCGGCTCGGTGTCGATCGCGACGGTGGCGAAATAGCCGCTGCCGCTGAGTGCCTCGTAGAGTTCGTTGATGGCGCGGGACGAATACTGTTCGCCGGGGCGGATATCGGTGTAACCCTGCAGCAGCCTGTCTCTCAAGATTCCCTGCGTAAACGAGACTTCCCCGAAACGATAGCGCGCCCCGCTCTGCAGGTGCATCGCCAGGTCTGCTGCCCGGTCTTCCTTGTCGACAAGCACCTTGCTCGACTCATATTCGGCCTCGAAGAAACCGGCGTTGGTCGCCGCGCGCAGCAGTGCGGCCTTGAAGCTCTCGTACTGGCCGTGATCGAAAACGTCGCCCGCTTTCGGCCGCAACGCCTCGCTGCGTGCGATGAAAGCCGGATCGTCGGCTGCATCGCCGTCCAGTTGAATGTCGACAGTACGCAGACGCACCGGCTTGCCTGCATCAACCGTGAAATCGGCGTGCCAGCAGGCATCGCTCCAGCGCAGCGACTTGCTGATGGTCGGTTCGTAATAGCCGAGGGCACGCAGCGCCGTGACGATGTCCTGGTCGGCGTTGCGAAACAGGCGTTCGATCCGCCAGCGCGCGGAATCGCAGCCGGTGCTGGCCAGCGGCGACAACGCCATGACGTTGGCCGTCTGCCGGTCGTTCAGTCCGGACACGCTCATCTCTGCCCGGCCGCCGGACCAGGCGACCAGCAGGAAAAGAGCCATGCTGACAAGACAGAAGGTTTTCAAAATCAGGCTCATGCCGGATGAATTGCTCAGAGGTCGTGCTGGATCAATTGTGACAGTTTATGGCCCGGAAGCACCGATCTTTCCGCTAAACCACGCAAACAGGGGTTTAGACTAGCGGATGCTGCAAAAGATCTGTGAACGGATGTGGCTGACCTTGTCGCCTGACTGCAATCGGTAAAATGCACGCAACCTGTCCAGCGTCCCGCGCGCATCCTGCTGCAACTGCTGGCGCAAGCTGTAGCAGTAGCGAGCCGCATAGTCATTTGCGTCGTAGTACCGGCCGGCCTGTTCGTCATTCAGATCGTCGCGAAAGCTGACGTTGTCGAATAGCAGACCGTGCAGGTTTCGCGACAGGCGCCGGTTCGCCTGTTGCATGGCGATCAGCATCGTCGTGACAAACTTGTCAATCTCGCCTTGTAGCTCCAGCTCGAACAGCGACAGCGTTCGGTCCGAGGCGGCTTTCCACGCGACGCAACTGAAGTGACTGACACCCTCGATGACCTGCCACAGTTCGTCGAGCATGCAGGTTCGCAGCCGGTCGAGTGGCCGGCCGGACTCGACGCGCTGCAGCATGTCCTCGTCGAGGAACAGTGACAACGACAGTGCGTCACTGTCCTCTGCAATCAATAACGACTCGCGCGTGCCGCCGAGCATTTCTCCCTGTGCCAGCGATTGCGCCAGCACCGGGTCCGTGACCAGGAAGTCACGAACATCGTAGTCGCGATCGAGACCGTAGATATTCGAGAGCTGCTGCTGCAGGATATCGATCATCGCGCGTCCCGCGTCAGTGTCGCCCGCCCGGCGTGGCAATCGGCACGATACCCTGTTGCCGCAATTGCTGTTCAGCACGTTTGCTGCCGGTTTTCAGCCAGATTTCGTACTGCCGCAATACCGACATGCTCGACTCGGGACAGCCATCATCGCGCACCTCCTGCAACACATCGATCAGGACGCAAAACTTGTTTGCCAGCTCACGCCAGACATCGGCAAAGACATTGCCACGGAAGGTGCCTGCCACTTCTTCGGAAAGAACGCCATATGCGTTCTGCCCCATGCCGATGTAGTAGTCGATGTCCACTGCCCTGTTCGCCAGGTGATTCGAGAAAAAGCCGGAAACGAACAATGCAACATCACCGATCCGGCGCAGCAGGCGGTTTCGCTCATCGGTCGTTGGCGCTTCCGCGGCGTCGGCCAGCATCAGCGCCAGCGGCCGGATGCCGTAGACCTCGCCGTCGTCTTCGTAGAGATTCTCGGAGCGGGAGAACGCCGTCATCATGTTGACGACGTAGTGAGTTGCGTGCGGATCAACCGTTACGCTCTGTTGCGCAACTGCGGCATCGATGGAACTACGAAAGTAGTCACAAAGATCGTGAACCGGTACCACCCGGCCCTGTGTCGACCATGCACCCATATCAACACCTCCTTCGCTGCATCCAGTTATAGCTTAAACATAATGAATCGTTTGTGAACAGATTCACGTTCTCACCGGCCAACACAGCAGTTGACGCAACCCGTCTGGCTGGTGCCAAATTCCTGTATGCAGTCGCCCGCAGAAGACCTTGCCGGATTCCTGGATCGCGCCTCGACGCTGGCGATTCTGACCGGCGCCGGCGTCAGTACGGCCTCCGGTATTCCCGACTATCGCGACCGGGACGGCAATTCGAAAGTCAGGACGCCGATACAGTTCCAGGAATTCGTCGGCAGCTACCGAATGCGGCAACGCTACTGGGCACGCAGCTCTGTCGGCTGGCAACGATTCTCCGGGGCCGAGCCGAATGACGCGCACCTCGCGCTGGCGGAACTGGAGTCCCTTGGACGCATCGATACGTTGATCACACAGAACGTCGACGGACTGCATCGTGCCGCCGGCAGTCGCAAAATCATTCACCTGCACGGCGACCTCGCCGGCGTGACCTGCCTGCAATGTGATCAACGTTTGCCGCGGCGCGAGTTTCAGCAACGACTGCAGAAAGCCAATGCCGCCTGGCATGCGCAGGTTTTTGCCGTGCGACCCGACGGTGACGCCGAACTGGCCGAGGACAACATTGACGAATTCGTCGTGCCGGACTGCGAGGATTGTGGCGGCATGCTGAAGCCCGATGTCGTCCTGTTCGGCGAAAACGTGCCACGGCAACGCGTTGCCGACGCGACCTCGGCCGTTGCCCGTAGCGATGCATTGCTGATTCTCGGCTCATCCCTGATGGTGTTTTCCGGTTTTCGGTTTGCCCGCCAGGCTTTCGAGCTGGGCAGGCCGATTGCGATCGTCAACCAGGGCAGGACCCGTGCCGATGACCTGGCGACGCTGAAGATAGAGGCCGACTGCACGAAAATTTTGCCTGCCCTGGTGTAACTTTGGGCAGATTCCGCGGTCTATAAGCGAAACAATTTTGGGGGTACCAATATGAACAAGACCAGATTCCTGGTTACGGCAGCTTTTGCCTTGATTTATTCGACCGCTGCTGTCGCACAAGACGCAGCGCCGGTCGATCCGAAATACACCTGGGACCTGAGTGACCTGTACGCGTCGGTCGAAGACTGGGACGAGGCACGCCAGCAGGTCATGGCGAACTTCGAAAAAATCGAACAGCGCCGCGGCACGCTCGGCAAGAGCGCAGATGACCTGTACCAGACCTACCGCCTGGTCTCGGACACGCTGAAAGAAGCCGGACGTGTGTACGTTTATGCGTCTATGAACAACGACGAGGACCAGCGCAATTCCGAAACCCAGGAACGCAGCCAGCTCGCCGGCATCATGTTCTCGCGCTTCGGCGAGTCTACCGCGTGGATGCAGCCGGAGCTGATCAGCGTCGGCCGCGAAGTAATCGAAGCGTACATCGCCGAAGACGAGCGGTTGGCGCCTTTCGCATTTCAACTGGACAACGCGCTGCGCAATGCGCCGCACACGCTGGGCGAGGAAGCAGAGCAAACGTTATCCTATTTCACGCAGTCGTTTGCGGCACCGTCGACGACCTACCAGATGCTGGCCAATTCGGACATTCCGTGGCCGACCATCACGCTGGCCGACGGCGAAGAAGTACTGGTCAATTCCCAGGGCTACAATCGCGCCCGCAGCAGCCTGAATCGTGACGACCGCAAACTTGCGTTCGACACGTTCTGGGGCAAGTGGGCCGAATACCGCAGTGCGACCGGCCTGGTCCTGAATTCGCACATCCAGACCCAGGTGGCGCTGGCCAAGGCACGCAATTACGACAGCGTACTGCACCGCGAACTGCACCAGGACAACCTGCCACCCGCCGTGTACCACACGCTGGTCGAGCAGGTGAACAAGGCACTGCCGACGCTGCACCGTTACTTTCGCCTGCGTGCACGCATGCTCGGCGTCGAGCAGATGCACTACTACGACATCTATCCACCACTGGTATCACTCGACAAGGAATTCGATATCGAAACCAGCATGGCGCTAACACTGGACGCCATGCAGGTTCTCGGCGATGACTGGGTCGATATGCAGCGTGATGCCATGAGCGAGCGCTGGATGCATGTCTATCCGCAGCCCGGCAAACGCTCCGGTGCCTACATGCAGGGGTTCGCCTATGACGTACACCCGTACCTGCTGCTAAACCACAATGATGACTATGCCGGCTTGTCGACACTGGCACACGAGTGGGGCCATGCAATGCACACCTTGTATGCGCAACAGCGGCAACCGTTCGAGACCGCCAGTTACGCAACCTTCATTGCGGAGATTCCATCGACATCGCTGCAGCTGATCCTGCAGGATTACATGAGCAAAAACGCCGAATCCATCGATGAACAGCTGTTCTACCTCGGTGAGGGCCTCGAGGGTATGCGTGGCACATTTTTCCGCCAGACGATGTTTGCCGAATTCGAGTTGGCATTGTACGAAGCTGCCGAAAAAGGCGAAGCGCTGACCGGCGAACGCATGTCCGAGATGTACGGCGAGATCCTGCGTCGTTACCACGGTCATGACGAAGGCGTTGTCATCATCGACGACCTGTACACCAACGAGTGGCTGTTTATCCCGCATTTCTACCGCAACATGTACGTGTTCCAGTACGCGACATCGCAAACGGCAGGCACCGCGCTGTACGAGAAAATCGTCAACGAGGGCGAGGCCGGCGTTGAAAACTTCAAGGACCTGCTGCGAGCGGGCGGCTCGGACTACCCGTACAAGCTGCTGGTGCGGGCCGGTGTCGACCTGGCGCAACCGGAACCGTATGAGGCGATGGTGCGCAAAATGAATGCTGTCATGGACGAAGTGGAACGCCTGCTGGACATCAAGGAGTCGATGAGCCAGGCCGCGGCCGAGTAGCGTTGCCAGAAGGGGTCAGAGCCCTTCCCGCTGACACCTTCCGGTTTTGACCCTTCCATGCGACCGGTTTTTTCGGCCCGGGCCGTCTAACGGACGGACACCCCGGATTCGACGAACGGGATTCGCATTGAAAGTAGGCCAGATATACCTGGACAAGACGTCCGGCGACCGTGCACAACAGTTTCAGTCGATCATCGAAAGCCTCGACAGGCTCGCGATCGAGCAACACGTGCTGGTCGCCTCGCCGGAGCTTGCCCGGCGCCTTGGCGGGCTGCCGTATGTAGCTGTCGGCCCGGTTGTCAGTACGCCGGTCATGGCCTATTGCCTGATGCCGGAGATCGACGTTGCGCACGCTCACGATCCGCGGGCCGGCCAGGTCGGGCTGCTGCTGACACTGACTCGCTCCACGCCGTACGTACTCAGCGCCGGCGACTCGCAGCACGGCAGCCGGAACCCGCTGCACGCTTCGATTCGCGAGCGCGCCCGGCAATCGATCGACACAGAGGTGCTGCGTGCTGACGAACTCATCGCGGCCTACCGCGGCGCCATTGCGGCGCTAGCGAAACGTCCAGAGCACTCCGACCGCAGGCAATAGCGGCATCCAGTAGTCCAGCCCGCGCTCGAACTCCAGCTCGCCGGTGTCTTCGTCTTCTTCGAGATCGAAGTCCAGGCAACATTCATTGCGCCGGTTGGTCAGGTTCGAGACCTCGACAAAGACCATCAAGGAGCCACGCTGCAATTCCCAGGTGCGGGCAATCCGCACATCCAGGCTGGCAAAAGGTGCGTGGCGGTCACTGTTGCGTGGACCCGGTATCGCGACATACACAGGGTCGCCGGCAGCATCCTCACCATCCTCGACCAGGTACAGCTCGGTCAGCGGCCAGCCAGAGTGAACGCTGGCCGCGACGGCAACATCCCAGTTCGAACCGCTCCAGCTCAGGCCGCCCTGGAACGCATGCCGCTGGTCCCAGCTGCGCAGCTGGTCGCGACGGTTGATGCGGTCGGTTGCCTCTGAAAGCACGTATGTCGCCCACCAGTGCAGCGGCCCGTCAGCACGCTCCAGCGATAACTCGAGACCCTTGGATTCCGCGCTGCGCGGATCGAGACGAACGCGGTCCGGTTGCACCTCGGGAATCAGGCCCAGCGGATCGTAGAGATTCTCGAACCTCGGGCGAACCTGTTGTATATCCTTGTAGAACACTTCCGCCCGCAGCGAATAACCGCCCGCGAAGCGGCGATGTATGCCGGCGATGAAATGGTCTGCACGCTGGGCCGGCCAGAAGTTCGTGATGCCATCCTCGATCTGCAGTTCGTTGATTTCCTGCGACTGGTGATAGCGCCCCCAGGACAGCCTGAGGTCCGTATTGTCACCCAGGGACCGCATCAGGCTGAGGCGTGGACTCAGTTGCGCATCCGACGAGTTGTCGGTGTAGGTCTGGTCGTCCCAGCGCAGTCCCCACTCCAGCAGCACCTGGTCAGATATTTTCCAGCGATCCGCAAAGTAGACCGCGTATGCCCCACCTTCCGGCGACGTGGCCAGGTCCAGGCTGCTCGACTCGTCCTGGCCGATAAACAGGGCTTGCAACCCGAAATACTCGGCAGTGTTCCGGTAAACGTAGTCGGCATCGGCGTACTTGATGTTCAGGCCCCATTTGAGCTGGTGCCGCTCCGTCGATGCATAGGCGAAGTCCTGGCGAAACTCGACCTGGCGGACCCGCCGGTCATCCGCGACCGTCGCCACGATTTTTTCCTCGTCATTCAGCGAGCCGTTGCGCTGGTTGTCGAATGCGACCACGGAAAACACGGTCCGGCTGTTGAGTTCGTCCGACCAGTGATTGTCCAGCGCAAACCAGAACTGAGCGTTCTTCGTGTTGCTGACTACACGCTCCAGTTCCTCCGGATCCGATTCGAGTATCAGTTCCACGCTGTCGTCGGCGTACAAGGCGTTGACGGACAGCGTCGCGTTGGCTGTCACATCCCAGGTGTAGTCGGCAAAGATGTCGTAATAGGACGGTGAGCCGAGGTCCGGGTTGATAACCAGGTCGAGATTGCCGCGGCGCGCAGAGAATACCCAGCTTCGATCCGCATCGTTTCCGGCAGTCAGCAATGAGGTATTGAAGACGCTCAGGCCGACCTCGGTGTGCCTCGGTTTGAGCGCCTCGAGCGACTCCATCAGGACCATGCCGCTCATGCGATTGCCGAACTGCACCGGGAACCCGCCGGTGTAGACTTCGACCCCTTCGATCGCGCGCGCGTCGATGGAACTGAAAATGCTCTGGTAGTCACGAATATGGTACGGGTCGAACAGGCGCTGGCCATTGAGCATGACGCCGATCTCGCTCGCTTCACCACCACGAAAATGCGTTTTCGCCGACGCGCCGCTGGCCGCCGCACCGGGCAGGCGTTGCACGGCGCGTATCGGGTCCTCGCCGATATCCGGCAGGTTCTGGATCGTGCGCTGGTCCAGGTCAAATCGCGACGTCGAAATGTCCCGCAGTATTTCGTAGCGGCTGGCCGTGACCGCGATGGACTCGAACTCGGGCTCCGGCGGCGAAGATTCCGGCAACGCCTGCTGGGGACTGGCCGGACTGTCGTTGTCGTCATTCACCCGGATGACGAGGTAGATATCGTCTTCGGTGCGGATCGTCAGCCCGTGCGGTCGCAGGATCTGCAATGCGATTTGCAGCGGTTCTCCGGGCGATGGTTCCGATTCGACCAGCAGGTCGGGCGTCACCAGGTTGGTGCTGTACGCGAAATTCAGTCCGTCCTCGCGAAACGCGTCGAGCACCTCGGCAACCGGACGCCCCGCATATTGCACAGCGGGTGCCTCCTGGGCCCAGGCCACGAGTGGCAAGAACACTATGCAAACCAGCAATCGCAAAACAGTGTTTCCCCCCTGTTAACTACTCGGAAACGAGTATGCGTGCTCCCTCGGCGTCAAAACGTGCGTCCAGGTCCATCGTCAGCATGCGCAGTCGCAACTCGGTACGCGGGTCCTTATTGACCGCTCCGCGCAACTCGGTGGCTTTTGCCGTTTGTTCGGCCGCCACCGTAAATTCCACCGCGTAACCGGTTTCGCGACCAACCCATTGCAGGAAATCGTAGGCCGACATGCCATCGACGCTGATACTCGGCGCGACCGCTTCCACCCAGGCCCACTCCGCATCGATACCCGAGGTATTCGTTACCTGTGGTCGCCTGCCGCTCTTGAACTCGGCGCGCTGCCCCCGGTGTACTGCCTGCTCGTACGCGGTTTCGCCAACATGAACCCTGCCCTCGCGCACACTCACGACGAGGCGTTCCGACTGCGTTTCGGTCATGAATTGTGTGCCAACGTGCGAGACCACGCCCAGCGACGTGTGAACAGTGAAATTGCTGGCCGGAACGTCTCCGACCGAGTCGAAATAGATCCTGCCGGCGTGCAGGTATACCTCACCCGCAGAAACGAATTCGACGCGTGTTCTCTGGTCGACTCGCAACGATCCGCCGCCGTGCCAGCGCAGACCGGCTGCAGAATCCGCACCGGTCTGCAAAACCTGCCCGGCCATGAAATTCGACAGGTCTGTACTGCCTGTCGTTTCCGTATCGCCGCCAATCAGCCTGAGCGTACCGAAACTGCGTTCAAGTTCCGCAACCTCGATGGCCGGCACATCGACCTGGCGAAGGCTGGTCAGCGCAACGAGGACCGCCAGCAGCACGGTCGCGGCTGCAGCGATATTCCGACCCGTTTTCCAGCGCCGGGAGCGACCGCTTACCGCCAGCCATTCCTGCCGCACCGCCGAGCGCACTTCGCTTTCGACCTCGGCTGGCGGCATCGGCCGCGGTGCCGCCTTGCTCAACAGGTCCTCGACCGCGTCGCGGTGCCGGTCAGTCGTGCTATCGCTCGTATTCATGATTTTGCCAATCCATCATGGGTGGGAACTGCGGTATTGAGTGCGCCGTAGACCTCGGCGAAGGCACGTTTTGCCCGTGCCAGCAAAGACTGGGTTGCCTCGGCACCGATATCCAGCCGCGTCGAAATTTCTTTGACCGAATGTCCTTCAACGTATTTCCATTCCAGTACATCGCCATACTTTGGCGGCAGCCTGTCGAGGGCGACCTGGATCAGGCGCAGGGCTTCGACGCGCTGGTAGTTTCGTTCCGGACTGTCGGCGACCGGTGCCTGCAACGAATCCACGGCCGCCTGTACCTCCGGGTAATCCTCGACCAGCACGATGTGCTCGCGATAGCGGCCCTGGCGTTTCAGCCAGTCGCTGATTTCGTTGCGGCAAATAGCACACAACCAGGTGAACATTGCAGACTCGGCCCGGTAGGTGTGCAGCTTGCGCACAGCCCGGGTCAGCGTTGACTGCGCGATTTCCCGGGCGCCTTCCGGATCGTCGCCGATCCTTGCCAGCGAAAACCGGTACAACCTCGCGAAGTTGTCGTCGAAGAACCGGTCGAACGCACGAGTATCGCCAGCGAGCAGCTGTTTCGCGAGCTTCCTGTCGTCCAGATATACCGGCATAGCAACATTCTCCCTGTCCGCACAGTTAGACGGGCGCGACGGGAAAAATCGGTTGTTTTCATTCTACGCCTGCCGCCCGAAACACGTCACATCGCCGGGTACAGGGCGTGGAACTGCGCTTCGTCGCTGAGCTCATCCAGCAATTCCAGCGCTCTTTCGCGCACTTCCGGGTCCGGATCGCGCAGGGCCTGGCTGATTATGTTCACCGCCCGGCTGTCATCCAGGTCGCCCAGGGCAGCCACTGCGGTTGCGCGGACGCGCGCATCGGCATCGTGCAACGCCAGTTCGAGGTATGCGGCCGCGGAGTAGCCGCCTGCGCCGGCCAGTGCCTCAACAGCCCTCGCTCGTGCCGCCGGATCCGCGTCCGCCGTTGCGCTGGCGATGGCTGCCAACGCTTCATCGCCGCCGATTTGCTCGAGTGCCTCCATGGCGGCGTTGCGAACGCGCGGATCTTCGTCGCCGAGCGCATAGCCCAGGATGGCAATCGCCTCGTCCGTGGCCAGGTGCCGTAGTGCCCGAATCGCGTCTTTTCGGTCACCCACCGTGCCCTGCGTAACGACCGCCTCGAGAAAGCCGGCGCGTGCCGGTGCGTAATCGATTTCGGCTATCGCCGTGACGACGTCAACCTGCCGTTCCTCTTCGCTGTGTCCGTTGTCAGCATCGGCTGCGGTTGCCGCCAGAAAAGCCGGGCGTTCAGGAACGCCCGGCGGGTCGGTGACGGAGCTGCCGAGGTAGAGCAACCCGGCACCCAGGGGGATGATGGCGAGAAGACTACTCCTCTTCTTCATCTTCATCGTCGAAACCACAGCCATTCTCTTCGGTTTCGTTGACGCAGATCTCGTCCACTTCAGTGAACGTTGCATTGTCGTCAAAGCCAATAGCGCCGATCTCGATTTTCACCGGGGTGTTGTCCGGCAGTGTTTCGAGATAGTCGTCGGGTACCTCGACTTCGAGTTCCGCGGCATCACCCGGAATGCGCACGACGTAGGTGTAGGTCCCGACGATACCGTCGACATCCGGCTCCATTACGACTTCCCAGGCGGCAACCGGCACGTCCCCCGGTGCCATCGGCAGCAACTCCATGCCATCGGAGCACTCGCCGAGATCGTCGCCGGGCTCCCAGCTGATTTCGCCCTCGACGTCTTCTCCGTCGAACTCTTCTTCGTATTCCAGCTCCGTCGGCGCAGCCGGCAAGTTGAACGTCAGTTCGCTGGCGCCGAACGAAAGCTCCCAGCCGTCACTCACACCGAAGAAACGATAGGTGCCAGCGTCCCAGCGATCCAGGAACTCAGGCAGCGTAACGAAGTCTTCATCGTCGTTTTCGTCGTCGTCATCCGTCGTTGGATCGAAACACAGGGGTTCCGCGCTCTCGGCGAAGGTTTCGGTAAGGTATTGCCTGGCTAGTTCGCGACGTGTCGTGTAGGCAAACAGCTTGCGGTGTTTCGGATTGAACAACGCTGCGTGTCGCAGGTTGTCGCCGTCCATCAGGAAATGAAAACCGATGTCGCCGTCGGTTGAGTTAATTTCGACCAGGACCTTGCACTCGCCGAAGTCGCCGCAGGGTTCGGTTGCGGCGGCACTGCCTGCAAGCAGCAAACCCACTGCCGCGCCGATTGCTGTCCTGGTAAAGGTGTTGTTGGTTGTCATGGTGATCTCCCGTCCGATGTACACCCTTAGACGGGTCACCTGCGGGAAATCGGTCTTGGCTACTCGTCGAACTCGCCCTTGTCGTAGCGCTTCAGGAACTGCTTGATGAACTTGCGTACTTCGCGCGCTGCGGACGTATCCACGTCCTGGCAGGCGTCGATAAACCGGTCACGTATATCTTTGGGCAATCGCAGCACAAGCTGTGCATCTTTTTTCTTCTTATTGCCTTTACCCACAGTGTCAGCCTGATCCTTGGTTCGGGCGGCTTTGCCGGCCGGTTTTTTTAACGGCTGCTCAGTGTATATACATTTGCTAGTCGTTGTCTATCGAACAGGGCCAAAAATAATGTTACGCGTATGTTACGGAAAAACCTGGAAAAAATGTGAGCCAGGTTGTATACAACGACGGTACAGATGATGTACAGTGTATATACATTTTGGGCAGCAGGAGCGATCCCATGCGTAAATTAACTCTGGCATTACTTGTATTCACATCGTCACTTGGCGCTTTTTCTTCGAGTGCGTTAGCAGCAGACAGTCATAACTCATCCTCTGACCGCACGGTCATGGTCTTCGGCAAATTCCGGCTGTTGAAGAACGGCGAGGAAACCCAGCTCGGTACGGGCTTTTTCAGCAACGTGGCTGCGCTGCGCCTGTATCGCGCTGACGACCAGGAAGAATTCACGGTCCGCGTTGGTGAGAACGGCGAGTTTGCCCGCGAACTGACACCCGGCGACTACTATGTCATGAACATTTCCTTCAAGTACCGTGGCGAAACGGTGCGTCCGGAAACCAACTTCATGTTCAACGTGTCCGATGACGGCCAGCCGAATTACGTCGGCACGATTACGCTGGCGGCCAAGTTCCGCAACGGCTATCACGGGTCGAAAGGCAATTTCGATCGCTTCCTGATCAGCAATGAGTGTGCGAGCGAATGCGAGCGGCGACTGGCCGAACTCGGGCTCGAGAACAGCGTTGCCGTTACGTCCTTGCCGCAATGGCAGCAGCAGGTCGCGTTCAGCCGCTAGGCTTCAGCTCGACCCTGACAACTCAGGCCACGATACCTGTACGGTATCGTGGCCTTTTTCTTGCTCTCGAACTCGGCTAACCGAAGCGCTGCCAGGCAACCGCACCCCAGACCAGCACGACGACGACCAGCCCGACAAACACCGCTGCCGATCCCAGGTCCTTGGCCCGACCCGACAGAACATGGTGCTCGTCACCGTGGCGATCGATCGCTGCTTCAACTGCCGAATTCAGCAACTCGACGATCAGCACCAGCAGCAGCACCGCGATCAGCAGCGCCTGCTCGACGATGGTCTGGCCGAGCCAGAAAGCCAGCGGCGTCAGGAGGACCGCTAGCGCCAATTCCTGCCGGAACGCGGCTTCATATTTCCAGGCGTGCGCAAAACCCTGTGCGGAAAACTGGGTCGCGCGAATGATCCGGCGTATGCCGGTGTTGCCGGGTTTACCCAAAACTGATTTCCGTCAGGCGGCTGATACCACTGATTCTATTACAGTGTCGCTTTGCCAGCCCAGGATTCCGAGTTGTCCGTCTGAGTTTTCTGCCAGCGCAGTGCCATGCTCGACCCAGTCGCCATCGTTGGCGTACAGCGTGCCATTGATCGTGCGGATGGCCGGCCGGTGGATGTGTCCGCAAACAATTCCGTCGTAGCCGCGCCCGGCGGCATACTCCGCAGCAATCGCTTCGAAACGCTGTATGTATTCCTGCGCGCCGCGCATCTTCTCCTTGACCAGTGCACTCAGTGGAAAATAATCCTGGCCGAGACAGCGGCGGAGCCTGTTCAGCGTTTCATCAAGCTGCCGTACGACAAAATAGGCGGCCGCGCCAAACTTTTCGAGATTGGTGCCCATGCGAATGCACTCGTCGAGGACATCACCGTGCGTCACCAGCAATCTCTTGCCGCCTGGCGTCACATGGCAGGCTTCGAGCAGCACCGGGATGCCGCAGATGTCGCGGCCGGCGATCGAGCGAAACTCGAAATCGTGATTGCCGGGTATGTAGATAACTTCGGTACCGCGGCTGGCCAGCGAGATCAGTTCGGAGACCACGCGCATGTGGGTGTCGGCAAACAGCGGCCGCGACTTCATGCTTTGCAGGTCCACGACATCGCCGACCAGGTAAATCCGGTCGGCTGCGGTTTCTTCGAGAAAGTGCAGCAATTCTTCGGCGCGCGAAGACCTGGTGCCCAGGTGAATATCGGATAGCCAGAGGGTACGGTAACCGGTGCTCACGGGTCGCTCCTTACATGAGAGAAAGACTGACTCCTGCGAGCGACAGGCCGATGGCCGCGCCAACGATGACATCGCTCGGGTAATGCAAGCCGAGTATCACGCGCGAGGCGGCAACCAGGATTGCAAACGGAATGGCTATGACGGCCAGGGCAGGCTCCAGCACCAGCAGCATGGCCGAGAAGCTGCTCGCGTGCAGCGTATGCCCGGACGGGAAACTGTAGCGATCAAGCGGTGCGGTAGCGCACTGGATGCCAAAGTGATTCATGTAGGGACGCTCGCGTACGAGCCGGTTCTTGAGCAACTTGTAGAGCAACACACCGACACCGGCCGTCAGCGCCATTTGCAATACAGCCGGCAGCGCGGATGGCCCCTGTATCCAGAGCATGGCCAGGCCCATCATGACCCAGATGCCGCCATCGCCGAGCTTGCTGACAACGGTAAAGAAACTGCGAACCGAGGAGTTCCTGCTGAGCTGGTTGACGCGGAGGCAGAAGTTTCCTTCCACATCGTTCAGGTAAGACATGAGTTCGACCACAGGCCATCCCCCGGGGTTTTTCAACGCTGACGAGTTTGCACGCAGGATGCGTCAGTTCGCTTACGAGTTTGTGACACGACAGTGAAATTTGACGGTGGGGTTTAAAGCAATCGTCATATCCCTGTAACGCAAAGTTCAAACAGGAACTCGAAGATGCGGTATGCGTATTGCAATTGCGACGGATGCCTGGGAGCCGCAGGTTAACGGTGTCGTTACAACGCTGGGGCAGACCCGTGATGAGCTCGAGCGACAGGGACACGAGGTGCTGATGATCACTCCGGAAGGCCGGCGCACGATCCCGTGCCCGACCTACCCGGAGATTCGTTTGACGCTATTCGCCAGCCGTGGCGTCGAACGGGACCTTGCAGAATTTCAGCCCGACTGCGTGCACATTGCCACGGAAGGCACCCTGGGCCTCGCAACCCGCCGCTGGTGCAAGCGCTTTAGGATGCCTTTTACGACGGCCTACCACACACAGTTTCCGGAATATGTGCGGGCGCGTTTCCCGATCCCGGTTTCCTGGACTGTCGCGGCGCTCAAGTGGTTCCACAAGCCCGCGGTCCGGACGATGGTGCCAACAGAAGGTATCCGGCAGCTGCTCATCGACCGTGGCTTCGAGGACGTCGTAATCTGGTCACGTGGCGTGGAGACGGATGTATTCAAACCCGTTGACCCGGTCGACTATGACGTCGAGCGTCCGGTCTGGGTTTACGTTGGCCGCGTCGCCGTGGAGAAGAATATCGAGGCTTTCCTGGATCTCGAGCTTACCGGCAGCAAGGTCATCATCGGCGACGGGCCGGATCGTGAACGCCTGGTTCGCGAGTACCCGGACTGCCATTTCCTTGGCTACAAATTCGGCCGCGAACTGGCGCGGCACCTGGCAGGAGCAGATGTTTTCGTATTCCCGAGCAAAACCGACACCTTTGGCATCGTCATGCTGGAAGCAATGGCTTGTGGATTGCCAGTCGCAGCATACCCCGTTACCGGCCCCATCGACGTTGTCCGCGATGGCGAGACCGGCATCCTGCACGATGACCTCAAGACCGCCTGCATCAAGGCGCTCGCACTCGACGGCAGCGTGGCACGCAGGTTCGCCGAGGGCCGCAACTGGCAACGGTCCACCGAACAGTTCGCCACCAACCTGGCACCCGTTCCCGACAACCGGCGCGAGACAATAAAAACAGCCACCCCGTAAAAAAACCGTGACAGTTACTACTTACACCTTTTTTTGAGTTCCGAAAAAGGGTGTAAGTAGTAACTGTCACGGTTTTTTTCTGTGGTAGGCTCCTTCGCCATGTACACGCAGCTTGAACAGCGCGGCATGTCGGATCCGCCCGTCAACATCGGCACCTTGCGACGTATGAAACAGGATGGCGAGCCGATCGCCTGCCTGACGGCTTATGACGCGAGTTATGCCGCTGTCGTCGATGCCGCGAGAACCGACCTGGTCCTGGTCGGGGACTCACTCGGCATGGTTGTCCAGGGGCACGATACGACGGTGCCGGTAACGGTCGAAGACATCATCTATCACTCGCGAGCGGTGGCGCGCGGATTGCGGCATGCATTCATGGTCGCTGACATGCCGTTCATGAGCTACACGAGCCCGGAGCAGGCCCTCGAAAACTCGGTGCGGCTGATGCAGGAAGGTGGCGCGATGATGATCAAACTGGAAGGCGGTGTCGGCCAGATTGAGATCGTCGAACACCTGGCCCGTCATGATATCCCGGTATGCGCGCACGTCGGCCTCAAGCCGCAGTCAGTGCACAAGATCGGCGGTTTTCGCGTGCAGGGCCGGGAACCGGATGAACAGGCACGGCTCGTGAATGCCGCAGCGCGGCTGCAGGATGCCGGTGCGGACATCGTGCTGCTGGAGTGCGTACCGAACGAGGTTGGCAAAGCAGTCACCGAGGAACTCGATGTCCCGGTCATCGGGATCGGCGCAGGCCCGGATGTGGACGGACAGATACTGGTTCTGTACGACATCCTCGATATCACGATGGGGCGCACGCCGCGGTTCGTACGCAACTTCCAGGAAGGGCATGACTCGCCGCGGGCGGCCGTCGAAGCCTACGTCCTGGCGGTGAAAAACCGCGAGTACCCGGCGCCCGAACACTGTTTCTCCTGACCCGCCGGCCCCGTTTCTTACCGGCATGCAGACCGTCTCCGGAAAAACTGTCCTTCGCCAGGCGGTGGCGGGCTGGCGGGCGGCCGGCGAACGCGTCGCCATCGTACCAACCATGGGCAGCCTGCACGGCGGGCACCTGAGCCTTGTCGAGACAGCACGGCGCATTGCCGACCGGGTCGTTGCCACCATTTTCGTCAATCCAACCCAGTTCGGGCCAGGCGAGGACTACGCAGTTTACCCGCGCTCGCTGGACAGCGACGCCGACAAGCTGGCAGCGGCCGGGGCTGACCTTCTGTTTGCACCGAGTGTTGCAGCGGTCTACCCGTTCGGCATCGAACAGGCCACCCGGGTCATCGTTCCGGGCATGACCGAGCGCCTCTGCGGCGCATCGAGGCCCGGGCATTTCGACGGCGTTACATCCGTCGTTGCCCGGCTGTTCGCCCTGGTGCAACCCGATGTCGCCGTATTCGGCCAGAAGGATTTTCAACAACAGCTGGTTATCCGGCGAATGGTCGAGGATCTCGGACTGCCGATCGAGGTTGCCGTTGCCCCAATCGTTCGCGAAGCGGACGGACTGGCCATGAGCTCACGCAATGCCTATCTCGGTACGGACGAACGCCAGGCTGCCACAGCGATTTACCAGGTTCTCACCGCCGCGGCGGAAGAAGTCCGGTGCGGCAACCGGGACTTCGCCGCGATCGAGGAGAACGCTGCATCAAAACTTGCGAAGTCGGTCAGCCGCGTCGAGTACCTTGCCATCCGCCGAGCCGACGACCTTGCACCACCGCAGACTGGCAGCGGGCAACTGGTCGTGCTGGCGGCTGCATTGATCGGCAAGGTACGCCTGATCGACAACGTCCTGGTCGATATCGGATGACGACACTGTTGCTGGACATAGGTAACTCGCGCCTGAAATGGGGCGTACTCGTTGACGGTGCGATTCGCGATACCGGCAGCCTGCCAGTGCGTAATATCGCCCAGGCCGACGCGGTGTTCGAAGAAAAACTCCCGCAGCAAATCGCGTCGGCGATTGCCTGCAACGTTGCCGGCCCGGAGGTTGCGACCGCACTCGGAAACTGCATCGATGCACGGTATGGCATCACACCACGATTCATTCAGTCGACCAAAACCGCCGGCGACGTGCAAAACGCCTACGCGGAGCCGGGCCGTCTCGGCGTCGATCGCTGGGTCGCATTGATCGGCGCTCGCGCGGCGACAAGTGCAGCGTGCCTCGTCGTCGACGCCGGCACTGCAATTACACTCGACGCGATGGATCGGCACGGTCGGCACCTCGGTGGCCAGATCCTGCCGGGGCTGCGCCTGATGGCCGGTGCACTGAATCGCAATACCAGCGACCTCCCGGGAACCGAGTCGGACACCTGGCTCAGCGTTGAGGCCGCGAAGCCGTTCGCAAACTCGACACGAGATGCGATCGCCCAGGGGATCATGTCTGCCGTACTCGGTTCTATCGATCGCGGCATGCGAGCCATAGGCAAGTTAGACGCGGACGCGTCACTGGTGCTGACCGGCGGCGACGCCGGGGCTATCCGGCAGCAGATTCAGCTCCCGGCCGACTTTCGACCCGACCTCGTGCTCGAAGGACTGGCCTGCCTCGCTCGGGCAGAGCCTACGTCGTCGTCCGTGCAACCGGGGCGCGAGCAGCCGGCCCGGTAGCTGCAAGCCCGGCGGCATCGTCACGCCGGATGAAATTACCGACGACATTCAGGCCGGGCACGTGGTCAGCAACCACCTTGAGACTGGTAATAATCGGGACCGCCATCAATGCGCCGGCAACACCCCACAACCAGCCCCAGAAGATGATGGCCAGGAACACGACCAGCGGATGCACTGACAGGCGATGGCCGAGGACGGCCGGTGTCAGCAACTGGCCCTCGACAATGGTCAGCACCAGGAACGCCAACGGTACCTTCAGTGCAGCCGTCAACGTGTCGAATGTGGTTATCCCGACAATCGTCAGCACAGCGGCTGTCGCGAGGGCACCGACATAGGGTGCAAAGTTGAACAAGCCTGCAATCGCACCCCACAGCAGCGGGTTCGGCACCTGCAACAGGTGCATCGTCAGCGCAACCGCCGCACCGAGAAAGAAATTGACGACGGTGACGGTGGCGAGGTAGCGGGACAGGTCAGACTGGACCTGCCGCGCGATTGCGACGATACGCCGGCGCTCGGTCCAGCTTCTTCCGCAACGCGTGGCCCTGCGCAGCATCGTGTCGCCGGAGGCCAGCAGGAAATAGGTCAGGAAAACAACGATACCGGTTGACGCTGCAATTTCAGCCAAGTGGCCCACGGCACTCGTCAGCACACCGGGACTCTTTACGACAACCTCGGTGGTTTCCGGTGGCGCGTCGCTTTGGGTCAGGTCGTCGACCTCCTTGGCGAGTTCCTGGATACCGCTTAGCTGATCTTCTGCTGCGAACGCCTGCTTGACTTCCCGTACCGACTGCGGCGCTTCGGTGAGCCAGCGCTCAGCCGGGTCCGCGAGGCCACCGACGGCAACCACAACGAAACCGACCAGTGCGGCAACCAGCGCGGCAGCAGACAGGGCCGGCGGAATACCGTGGCGGCCCAGCGTTTTGACGACCGGCGACAGCAACAGGTTCAGCAGCAGTGCAATCGCAACAGGCACAAAAAGATCGGCAGCGCCATGCAGAACCGCGAGGATGGCGAGAAACAGCAATGCCAGCAGCGCTGGCGATGTTGTATTGCGGCTGCCTGTAGCCGACTTCTCTGCGGTATGCATCAGATCACGCCCGTACCACGCCATGCGAGTACTGATGCATTGGCAACGCCGACGGCAGCCCGGCGTAGTCGTTTCCGGTTCAGCCCCGGGTTGCCGATTGCGCCCCACAGCGTGCCGGCAGCGAAAGACCAGGCGAGCGCGTGCGGATTGCCGAACGTCTCCTGGTTCCAGCCATGTATCGCTTGCTGGTGTTTCCTGGCTTCCTGCGTGTCCTGCCGCGCTTTAGCAGCCAGCCGGTCGACTTCAGCCACGTGGTCGCGCCAGCTCATTGGCCGCTATCCGGGTGTGAGAACTGCTCACGCGTCACGCGAAACTCGAGCTTGCTGCTGAGATTCAGCGCGGAACGCCACAGGATCCTCGCGGCGACAGCATGAGCCAGCGCCAGCGTCAGTGTTGCGATCCACAGCGGAATGTCCTGCGAGTCGAGGAATTGCAGCGCAACCACGACAGCCAGCGCCCAGGCGCCGAAGGCAAACCCTGCCGCAAGCATTCCGAGGAACGCCATCAGCGCAATGCTGGTCGCGGCAAGTTTTGCTTCGGCGACGGCCAGGCGAGCAATTGAATTCGCCCGTGAACGGGTCGCTTTGAGCCAGCCTTTCGCATGCTCTTCAATGCCTGCTACCGTCTCGGTTGCTGCGGCCGCTGGCGTGCCGCTCTGCACCGCCCTGTCGTCAGTAGTGCTTTGCATGCTAGCGACGCAGCAGTGTGCTCACCAGGACGCCTGCCGCAAATGCGATGCCGGCCGACGTAACGGGTCGTTCCCTGACGAAGGACTCCATCTTCTCGAGCGACTCGTCAATCTGGTCGCGCGCCTTCTCCTGGGTTGCTTCAACCTTGTTGCCGGCATTCGCTGCTGTTTCGCGAATTTTCATCTCCACCGGCCCTGCCTTCGCAGCAGTCTCGTCGATGACGTCGTGTGCCGTCTTGGCAACGCGCGTCGTTGTTGTTGCCTTGCTCATATCAGTGTCTCCTCTCGTTTCAGGTTATGCGGTTCTTCGCGAGCCTGCCTAGACCGGCGGCCTGCCGCGAAGCGCACCGAATACGGCGCTGATCACCAGCAGAACCAGGAATACGAAGAACAGGATCTTGGCGATTCCGGCAGCTGCACCTGCGATTCCGCCAAAGCCCAGTACACCCGCGATGACCGCGAGAATGAAAAAACCCAAAGCCCATGAAAGCATCGTCTATGTCTCCTCTGTTGGTCGATGTGTCTGGCCACATACGTCGTCGAATGCGGCCTACGGTGATGCAGATGCAGATACCGTGCCAACCTGCTCGTGACGATCGTCAGCCGCATCGATACTGGGTTCCGGCGCCGAAGTGCAGCCAAAGCGGCGCTTGCCAATTGAAATATTTACAAGGCTGCGCAAGCTTTACCCGGTTTCGAACGCGCCAATTCCCTGTACGCGTTGCCACTGCGGGCTTTCCCGGGTTGGCATGCAGATTGCAACGATCCTGTTGAAGGCTGGCGTCACGCTGGTCTTTATCGAAATCTTTTAGTCACGCAGGAGGATCTGGATATGAAACGACAAGCACTTACAGTACTGGCGGCAAGCTCACTGGCAATCGGCGCTGTTGCTGCGCCGTACGCATACGCCGGCGAAGAAAAGTCGCAGCACAACAACGTGGAGCAAAGCGTTGACGGCATGCAGCGCGCGATCACCGATGCATGGCTTGACGGCAAGCTCGAAACAGCGTTGTTGCTCAACGAGCACCTGAACTCTTTCAGCATTGATACCGAAGTGCAGAACAACGTGGCCATTCTCAGTGGCACGGTCGAATCGGACATCGATCGCGACCTTGCCGTCGAGATCGCCAGGTCGGTAGATGGTGTTTCCAAAGTCAAAGACATGCTTGTAGTCGACAAGCAGAAGGCCGATGAGAACAGGGAGAGCGATGCGGCCATGTCGCGCAACGGCTTTCGCCAGTCCATCGCAAACGCAACGCTGACAGCGCGGATCAAGACCGAGTTGCTGGTCAATTCGAACACAGCCGGTCTGTCTATCGATGTCGACTCCGACGATGGCCAGGTAACCCTGTCCGGCGAAGTTGAATCGGACCAGGAAAAGGAACTCGCCGAGCGAATCGCCGAGAACACTGATGGTGCCTATTCAGTCGACAACCAACTGACCGTTGCCAGTTCGAGCTAGGCAATCCGCGTAAAGCTGAATTTCAACCTACCAGAAAGGAGATTTTGTAATGAACGAATATCGCATCAAGGGCAACTGGAACGAGCTCAAAGGCAAAGCAAAGCAGAAGTGGGGCGAGCTGACTGATGATGAACTGGACCAGATCGACGGGGCCACTGATCAGTTGGTTGGCGCAATCCAGAAGCACTACGGGCGCACCTACGACGAGGCAAAGCGCGAGGTTGAAGCCTGGCGCGACGCAGCGAACAGCTGATTTGCCGCGTCCTGCCCGGCCTCAGTTGATCGAGGCCGGCACCGGCGGTGTTTGTAACACCGCCGGTTTTTTTTGCCCGGAAAACGTCAGGCCGCAGCGGCAATCGCCTCGGCGAGCCTGGCCAGTGAAATGGGTTTGCGAAAATAGCGAAACACGGCGAGGTCGGACGTCGCATCCACGAGCTCGTCGATTGGATGTGCTGTAACAAAGATAACCGGCGTCGCATACCGGCCCTGGATCTCACGGGCAACGTCCGCGCCGTTGCCGCCCTTCCCCAGTCGCCAGTCACAAACAAGCACGTCTATATCGCTCGTTTCCGCCTGCCGGATCGCTGCTTCTGCATCCGCAGCAGTCAGCACTTCGTAACCGCAATGCGACAGGTACAGACGACTGGCCTCGCGCGCATTCGGTTCGTCTTCTACGACCAGCACTTTCGGCTGGGCGGTGTTGCGTTCGGGTCCGCTGTTGGCCTCGGTCAGATTCATACGGAATCAACCCTTACCGACCTGGTTGTCGGCGTTCTCGTCTTCGTATTCACGTAACCTATTATACAAAGTTTTGAGACTCACCCCGAGACTGGCAGCCGCTGCCTTTTTATCGCCCTTGTACTGTTCGAGCGTCGCGAGGATGAGATCCTTCTCCACATCGGCAATCGATCGGCCGACTCGAATTCCCTCGACATCGCCCGGCAGTGCATCGTCAAACTGCTCCGGCGCCTGGACGACACCATCGTTTGCCATGATGTAGGCGCGGTGCACAGTATGTTTCAACTCCCTGACGTTGCCTGGCCACGTGTGCTTTTCGAGAGCGTCCAGCGCCTCTGCGGAAAAACGGTGCTCGGTATCGTTGCTGGCATTGAGCTGTTGCAGAAAATGTTCGGCAAGCAGCGTGACGTCACCCTGCCGCTCTCGCAGCGGTGGCAAGCTAATGGGAAACACACGCAACCGAAAATACAGGTCTTCTCGCAGTTTGCCGTCCTTGACCGCCTGTGCCGGATCGCGATTGGTAGCAGCAATCAAGCGCACATTGACATCGAATTCCTGTTCGGCACCGACGCGCAATACACGGCTCGTTTCCAGGACACGCAACAGGTGTGTCTGCATCTCGGTCGGCATCTCGGTGATTTCGTCGAGAAACAGCGTGCCGTCATTGGCACGTTCGAAGAAGCCGGCGTGCCGCTTGTTGGCGCCGGTAAAACTGCCTTTCTCGTGGCCGAACAGCTGGCTCGACACCAGTTCGGCCGACAATCCACCGCAATTGACCGGCACAAACGAGCCGTCAAGATCGCTCAAGCGATGGATGGCATCGGCGACCAGTTCTTTGCCGGTTCCACTCTCGCCCTGGATGAAGACCGTGCTGTCTGTCGGTGCCACCTGCTTGATCTGGTCGAAAACCGCACGCATCGTATCGCTGGCACCGAGCAGCTGGCCGAGCCGCGCATCATCTTCATCGATCGCGTCATCGGCAGAACTGGCGACCGCGTTCAGCAGCCCGATCAGATCGCGGGGCTCGATCGGTTTTTTCATATAGCTGACGCCGTCGCCGGCCATTCCGCCGATCAGCGACTTGATGCCTGAATGACCGGTAATAATGACGATCTTCTGTGGACGTTTTTCCGTAAACGCGTCCAGTAATTCCAGACCGCTGCCGTCGGGCAACATCAGGTCGAGAAGTAATACGTCAGGAACACCTTTTGCCAGTGCCTGGCGCGCTGCCGCAAGTGTGTTTGCAGTGACAACGCCATGATCCTGCAGTCGCAGATACTCTGCGAGCCCGCTGGTAAACCCCGGTTCGTCGTCAACGATCAGTATTTGCGCCATAAGGTCCGTCTCTCCAGTACGCTACAATGATACGCCGCGCAACAGCACAAAAGCCAAACAATGAATTCAAGCAGCGCACACCTGAGGCAAAGAATCTCCGGCAGGATCTACCTGCTGGCGGCTGCTGTCATTCTGTTGACCGCCGGCATCTACCTGTGGGGCTTTCTCGTCGAGCGATACCCGGGCAGCGCGGCCCTGATCGGCCAGGCATCGATGAAGGTCAATACGACCGCCGGTTTCCTCGTCGCGGGATTGCTGCTGGCGTGCGCGCGGATCCGGCCGCCGTTATTGCAGGGAATCATACGCTGGCTGCTGGCAATACCATTGTTTCTGCTCGGCGCCCTGACGTTGTTCCAGTACGTCAGCGGCGTCGACCTGCGCCTCGACCAGATGCTCGCGGCAGCGCCCAGGTATGAAGCACTGACGTCGTCGCCCGGACGCATGTCACCGGTCAGTGCCAGCGGCTTCATGATGTTTGCACTGGCGATAATGATCGATCACTGGCAAACCGGTGTAGCCAGGGGCTGGAGCCGCACCTTTGCGACGATTCTGACGCTGGTCGCACTGACATCGCTGCTCGGCTATGCCTACGGCGCCCCGGCGTTGTACCTCGGCACCGGCGAAACGACCGCAATGTCATTGCTGGCATCCATCCTGTTCCTGGTCCTCGGGATCGGCACGATCTGGATCCGCGCAGAGTACGGCCTGCCCGCGATGCTGGCCGAACAGTCTGTCGTCGGCACGCACATTCGCGCTTTGATTCCGATGGTGGTTGGTGCACCGATTCTTGTCGGTGCTGCAGTCGCCGCTGGCTACAGCCGTCACTACGAAGGACCGTTCGGCATTGCACTGACCGTGCTGGGTTCGGTTGTGGCCGCCGGCCTGGTTGCCGTGGTGTCGATAATCCTGCTGCGGCGCGCCGAAAGCGAGCTGTACATCAAGGACCGGGCACTTGCCGCTACGACCAACGGCGTCATCATTACCGACCACCGTCACCCGAACGAGCCAATTGTTTTTGTGAATGCAGCCTTCAGCGAGATCACCGGCTACGCGGAGGACGAGACTATTGGCCGCAACTGCCGGTTCCTGAACCGGGGCGCAGAGAACCCCGCGGACGTGCTGGCCGAGCTGCGCGACTGCATCAGGAATCCATGCCGCGCAACCTTTGAATTGCAGAATATGCGCAGCGATGGCAACAAGTTCTGGAATAGGCTGAGTATTGCGCCGATCGAGGACTATGAAGGCAAGGTGACCCACTTCGTCGGGGTCATGGTCGACATCAGCGATCGCCGCGCACAGGAAACCCGGCTCAGTGATGCCCTGGATGAGGCACGCACTGCCAATGACATGCGCAACACGTTCGTGCGCCTCGTCAGCCATGAGTTGCGAACACCGCTAAACGCGGCACTGACATGGATTCGGCTACTGGAAGTAGACGACTCGCCCGGCATCCGTGACAAGGGGCTGAAAGTTGTCGCACAGAGCATCGATTCGCAGTCGCGCCTGATTGACGACCTCGTGGATGTCACGCGATTCACGGCTGCAGGGGTACGGCTGCAGCTGGACGATGTCGACGTCGCAGAAATTCTCAGGACGACCACCGAGGAATTGCGGCCATCGATCGAAGTCGACCACGATTTCATTGTGGAAATCGACGATGGTGACTACAGCGGCAGGATGGATCCGTTGCGTATTCAACAGGTGCTGCGCAATCTCGTCACGAATGCGAACAAGTACACGCCTGCAGGCGGTCGCATCCAGGTGCGCCTCACAGCCGATGATGCGAAGATACATTTCTACGTTGTCGACAACGGCAAGGGCCTGACGCAGGACCACATCGACAATATCTTCGAGCCGTTCTGGCGTGCCGATTCCCACCAACCCGGCCTTGGCGTCGGTCTGTCCATCGTGGCCGCCCTGGTCAGCGCGCATTCCGGCACGATAGTCGCGCACAGTGACGGCCCCGGCCAGGGCAGCACATTCAAGGTCCGCTTGCCGCGACAGGCCAGTGCCGCAGAAATTGCAGTGACACACGATGCGGACGCGCTCAGCATGACCGGCACGCACGCCGCGGCAGTCGATCAAAGCTGAGCGGGCCGCTACAGCCAGTATTCGATGGCCCGGCTGACCAACTCCCGGCAGCGATCCAGCAGCGGGCGTTTCCGCCAGTCGGCAAGCGTCACCGCGTTGGCCTGCTCGATGTCGGCCAGGAACTGTGCTTCCATCTGCTCGCCGAAATTCTTGCCGTAGATGACGGCATTGACCTCGTCGTTGTGCAGGAAGCTCCGGTAATCCAGGTTACTGGAACCGACGGTAGACCAGGTGCCGTCGATGACCGCGGTTTTCGCGTGCAGGACGTTTTCCCGGGACTCATAAATTCGCACACCGTTTCTCAGCAGTCTGCCGTAGCGCGATCGCGATGCATGCACGACGAAGTCCGTATCCGAGAAGCCGGGAACCAGGATCCTGACGTCGACACCGCGCTTCGCCGCAGCGATCACCCGGTCCATGAAGTGCTTGTCAGGTGCGAAATAACCCTGGGTTATCCAGATGCGGCGCTCCGCAATCCGCATCGCCTCCCGGTAGGCATGAAATATCGCTGACTCCTCGTCATCGCCACCCACTGCGTGCAGTACGGCAACGACGTCGTCGCATTTTTCAGGCAATGCGCAGGGCAGCTTGCCGGGCACCGGTAGCTGGCCTTTTTCCGCCTCCCAGTTCATCGCGAAGATTCCCTCGAACGCAATCGCGGCCGGCCCTTCGACCTGTATGTGTGTATCGCGCCAGCCGGTTGCCAGCGGGTCGAACTGGCGCGGATCGCTCGACGCAAGCGAGTAGGTCTGGCTGATATTGATACCGCCGGCAAAAGCGACGCGGCTGTCGACGATCAGCAACTTTCGATGCGTGCGATTGTTGGCGCAGAGCGGGTTGCCGCCGGCAATCGGGTTGACCGCGTTGTAGGCGAGTACATCTATCCCGGCATCTTCCAGGTCACGAAAGAACTGCTCGTCGCTTTCGCGACTGCCCAGGCTGTCGTAGATGACCCGCACGGCAACACCGGCATTGCATCGCTCGGTAAGCGCTCGCGCAAATTTCCTGCCAACCTCGCCATCGCCGAAAATGTAGGTTTCCAGGTGAATCGATGACTTCGCCGAGGCGATCGCCGACAGCATGGCCGCATAGGTTTGCGGGCCGTCAATCAGCAACCTGACGTGGCTGTTCCTGTACAGGGGCGCATCACTCAGTGCGTCGATCGTTTGCAGCAATCCGGCTGTCTCGTTCGTTTCCTGCATATCGGTACTCCTGCAAAGCCAGTACGTAGCTGTTTTGGCTGCAGGTTTCGTGCCAGCCGTGCATCTCCGGAACATGCCGGGTTCGCCGCCCGGTCAGCGCCGGTCGGCATTCCGTTTTTACATCGCAATGTAATTTTTTCCCCGGCAGCCACCGCTGCAGACCCGCTCGCAGCCGCGAAATCGTTGCCACGACTACGCTGCAGCCGGGTGGCACGGTCCTTGCTTGTTTACTTGCAACACGGGCAGATCATGGCCCGCAGCACGATAACCGTTGGATTTCTGTCAACCTGGAGGATAACGTCATGAACAATTCACTAAAAATTGCAGCAGTACTGGCCTCGGCTTTCCTGTTCTATGGTTGCGAAGAAGGACCTATGGAAAATGCAGGAGAAGAAATTGACAATGCGACTACCGATGTTGGCAATGCAATTGAAGACGCCTGCGAAGACGTCAAGGATGCTGCCGGCGCCGAAGACAAGGACTGCTAGAAAACCGGCAGGCTTTCGCCGCGCGTAACCACAGGAGCTATTCATGAAGACAACAGCGTGCAGAAATTTTGTCGCGAGCATCACTTCGATCGCCATTCTCAGCCTGGGGCTGTCCCCGGTAGCAACGGCTGGCGTAATCGATACGCAACAACTGATCGACGCCGAACAACGGCGCGAGACTATTTCGCGTATCGAAGCCACTCTCCTGCGTGACGATGTCGCGCAACAACTGGTTGAGCATGGAGTCGATCCGGAAGATGTCCTGGCACGCGTCGGCAGTCTCACGAATGCCGAGCTCATGGCACTGGACGGCCAGATCAGCGAGCAGGTTGCAGGTGGCAGTGCCCTGGGCGTCATAGGCGCTGTGTTCCTCGTGCTCCTGATACTTGAAGTGGTTGGTGTAACCGACGTCTTCAAGTCGATCTAGGCCGCCATGCCAGCCCAACCGCGCTGGCTGCTCATCGGGCTTGTCGCCGGCCTGACCGGCTGTGCATCGATACCCGATGAGGCTGCGAGACTCGACAGGACCGCCGGTCCTGTCGAGCTCACCGCAACCCCGTTCTTTCCCCAGGACGAGTACCAGTGCGGCCCCGCCGCACTTGCAACGGTGCTTGCTCAAAGCGGTGTCGACACCTCGGCACGCGACCTGGTAGCCGAGGTCTACATTCCGGCACGGCAGGGCAGCCTGCGGGAAGAGATGCTGGCCGCGGCGCGTACAGCGGATCGTGTTCCCTATGTTCTCGACCCGTCCGTGGCCGCACTGCAAGCCGAACTGCTGGCGGGGCGGCCGGTGCTGGTGCTGCAAAACCTCGGCATCGATGCCCTGCCGCGCTGGCACTATGCCGTCGTCGTCGGTATTGACCCGGACAATGAAACGGTTTTCCTGCGTTCCGGCACCGAGCGGCGGCGCGAAACTGCGCTGCGGACATTCCTGCGAACCTGGCAACGAAGTGGCTTCTGGGCCTTTATCACGCTGCCTCCAGGCGAGCTACCCGCCAATGGAGAACCGCTCAGGTTTGCCGAGGCGGTTGCGGCCACCGACCGGGCCGGAAATGCCGGGAGCGCACTAACAAGCTGGCGGGCGGCCGCCCGGCAGTGGCCGGAAGACTCCGTCGTGCTCTTCGGCCTCGCGAATGCCGAATTCCGGCAGGGCAACTATCCTGACGCAAGCGCGAACTACGATCGGGCAATCGAGGTCCGGCCGGACAACCTCCTCGCCCGCAATAATCTCGCCCTCGCACTTGCGCACCAGGGCAGGCGCGCCGAAGCATTGCAGCGTATCGCCGAAGTGCTCGAGGCGGCCGGCGCAGACGACCCGTTGCGTCCCGAGTATTTGCGCACACTGCAGGAAATTCGCGAGATGCCGCAGCCTGCTGCTGCGGGCCGGAACCCTGCTGGCGGTACATAGATGCCGCGCAGCAACAGCTGGAACATGCCGGAAAGTACGCTCAGGCAGGACGGTAAGCCACGCCAGGTCGGTGTCGAGATCGAGTTGCAGGGAATTCCGGTGGACCGACTGGCACAACTTGTTCAGCGGGTGCTGGGCGGCAACATTCAGGCAGTTTCCCGTTCCGAATACCAAGTCGACGTAACCGGCCAGGGAACCTGGCGCGTCGAAGTTGACTACGAGTTGCTGAAGGAAATGGCGAGGGAAGAGGCAGCGGCCGACACCGGTGACGGACCACTGGCACGAACCGTGGCAATCGAGGCGCTGGATGCCGTGTCAGCTCTCGTCGTTCCCTGCGAGATCGTCAGCCCACCACTGCCGATGGCAACCGTCGGTGAGCCGATGGACGCTGTCGTTAATGCCGCCCGCGACGCCGGTGGCAACGGCACTCGCGCCGCCCTGGTTTATGCCTTCGGTGTACACCTCAACATCGAGCCGCCCGACTTACAGGCCGCTACGATACTCAACTACCTGCGTGCGTTTGTCTGCCTGTTCGACTGGATCGTATGGAAAGGCCAGATCGACCTGGCACGGCGAGTGACACCGTACATCCGGCCGTTTCCGCGCGCCTACCAGGCTCGCATCCTGGACCCGGACTACCAACCCGATCATGCCGAACTCATTGCCGACTACCTCGAGTTCAATGCGACGCGAAACCGGGCACTGGACATGCTGCCGCTGTTCTCGACAATCGACGAAGCGGCAATCAGGGATACTGTAAGCGACGGGCGAGTTAACGCGCGCCCGGCTTTTCACTACCGGCTGGCAAACAGCTGTGTCGACGAACCCGGCTGGAGCATTGCCGACCCCTGGAACCGCTGGTTGAAAATCGAACAACTGGCGGCGGACGACAAGGCCCTCGCGACGATGTGCAGCGACATGCTGGCCGACTCGGAACGCATGCTGCATCCGCTGGACAACCGGTGGCGCGAGACGATCCAGCGTTGGGTGGACTTATCCTGATCGGCGTTACAGGTCCGGCTCACGGCATCCGCTGGGCGTGGTGGGCGACGCGCTGGCACCTGCGTCGTTGCGGCGCGACTCCCCGGTACCTGCACGCCGCATCCGGCTATCCCGATGCCGACTTTGCCGGCTTCGTCATTGGCGGTGGCAATGATGTTGACCCGGCGATTTATGGCGGCGATGTATCGGCGTCGCGCAGTGTTGATCCGTTGCGCGACCAGTTTGAGCTGAGTGTTCTCGATCTTGCTGCCGAGCGCGAATTGCCGGTCCTCGGCATCTGTCGCGGAGCTCAGCTGATGAATGTCTACGCCGGCGGCACCTTGCACAGCGATTTGCAAGGCATGCGCCGCGAAACGTCCAACAAAGGCACATTGCTGCCCAGGAAACGGGTGGACGTCAGCCCCGGTTCACAGCTTGCGGCGATGCTCGGAGCCGAGACCAGTTGCGTCAACAGCCTGCATCACCAGGCGGTGAAGTCGCTCGGCAACGGCCTGGCTGTCAGCGCCCGGGATCGCGATGACATCGTACAGGGCATCGAGTCCACCGCGGCGCCGCTGCGACTTGGCGTGCAATGGCATCCGGAATACCTGCCGCAGCGCCGTGACCAGCGCAGACTGTTTCGCGAATTCACCCATTATTGCCGCAGGCGCGCATCCCGGTAACGCTCGGCTGCTTCGCGAAACGCGCCGAACAGCTTTTGCTGGCGGCTGTCCCACGGCAGCACCTCGGCATGCCACTGCACACCAAGCATGCCGAAGGGCTTGCCCGTAGCGACCTCGATCGCTTCCGGCGTGCCGTCCGGCGCGCGGGCAACGATCCGGACACCTGCACCCGGCGCATCCACGTACTGGCCATGAAAAGTCACAACGCCGGGCAGTTCGGTGGCCCCGAGGATGCGCGCCAGCCGCGTATTTTCCGCTACCGTGACAGCATGGCCACCCCAGTAGCGTTTGTGTCGCCGGAATCTTGCGCTGTCTTCGCGAAAATCGCCCAGCGTGCCGCCGCGATGGACGTTGAGCAGCTGCGCCCCGCGACAAATCCCCAGTACCGGCATGCCTTCCCGGTCCGCCAATTCCAGCAGCGCCAGCTCAAAGTCGTCGCGTGCAGGATTGACGTCCTGGCTGACGCTCGCATCGCCGTTATAGTGCTCGGCGCCGACGTCGCCACCACCGCTGAGCAGCAGGCCATCGATATCCTGCATCCAGTCCTGTGCACTGCTGTCCCGTGGGATCTCGGCAAAATTCATCAGTACCGGCCGCATACCGGCTTTGCGCAGTGCGCGGATGTAGGTCCAGCGATTGAGTCCGGCTCGATGCCAGAGCGTGCGATCGACCGACACGAGCACTCGCGGTGCATCGTCGCCCGGGTCCGGCTCGTAAAACCATACCGCGTAAAGCGCGACCACGATGAACAGCGCCAGGACGACCCGACGCACGATTCGCTTCGCGATAGCGGGTTTTGCCGGAGCCTGTCCTAGTCCTGCCACAGCGGCGGGCACAGTGGCGTCGGGTCTGCGTCCAGTTGTTTCTTCAAGCGGCTGTTGCCGGTCTTGTATTGCGGGCGCATGTCGCCATTGACCGCACGCTCGAGGAGTTCGGTCAGTTGCGGCCGCAGCGTCGCGAATGCCCCGGGTTTCGCCAGCCCCGTGTACTCGCGCGGATAGCCGAAGCGATCCATCAGGTCACCGTTGTAGGCCTCAACGATACGGACTTTGCCGCCGGACAAGCCCTTGCGGTACTTGCGAAAATTCTGCGTCATCAACGGTTGTGACAGGTTCTCGCGCGGCCCGCCTTTGACGGCGAGGTTCTGCGCGTGATCGGCCTCGTGAAATTTCTGCATGCGTTCATCGAACTCCAGGCCGAGAAAGTCACAGAGCTTTGCCACCGTGCCGTTGAAATCCGCTACGAGGTCTTCGTAGCGTTGCAGATGCACACGCTCCGGGCCGAGTAGTCCATAGGCTGTCAATCCGCCAAGCTGGTCTTCGCGCCAGACATTCATGGCATTGCGAATCGAGCCGAACTTGTTACCGAGCCAGCGGCTGCGGCGTGCCACGCAGGAAAGCAGGTAATCACGCGGGTCGCGCACCTGGAAGATAAAGCGCGCGTCGGGAAAGCAGTCGACCAGGAAAAACAACATCTGGTGGAGATTGTTTTCCTTGATGAAAGCGTGCTTGCCGCTGGCTTCCGGCGGCATCTCCTGGTAAATGAAACGCGCTACGTCGCGCGGCACCAGGCTCGTCTGTGCATCCACCCAGTCCCGGAAGCGCTGCGCCTCCTCATCACCACGATACTTCGCTATCCGCGCAGCGGCACTGTCTGTCAAGACCTGCCAGGCACCGGACGTCGTGCAATCACCGACCACTTCGTGCAGTCGCATCAACAAGTCGCGACCGAGATGATACGGCGGGTGCGCGTAGACCTTCGGGTGCTCGCCGGCGATGGATGCGATCAGGTTGGACCCCGAGCGCTCCGAGCAAATCAGGAAAATGGGTGCTGCAGACATTGTGCCGCAGTATATCCCACGGACAGCGGCTTGCGCGGTCGCGAAAGGGGCCAGGACCCACTCCGGTTCCGCCCTGGCCCCTTCGTGCTTATTTACTACTGGCGACGGACCACCATCTCCTGTACTTCTGGCAACTGCCCGGCGCACGCGGCCAGGACGTCGTCGGATTCGGAAGGTCGTTCGACGAACGATGTCATGTAGCCGTGAATGCCGACCTCGACGACAAACGGTGTGCCTCGATTGCCCTCCACGGCTTCATAGAATGAGCCGCCAACGTCTTCGTTCGACACGCCGGGCGCATAGAACATGACGTGCGGGGGCACACGCATCAGGTGCTCATTGTTGGCGTTCCATACGTAGTTGAAGTTCGACATCATGTAACTGATACCGGAACGCGCGGGCGGCAACAGCTCCTCTTTCTCTGCGAGCTCGGTAAATTTCGCCCGACGCTCGGCCACCGACATGCCCGACAGCGACCATCGGGATTTCTGCATGATGCCCGGAATGATCGTGTCGGCGCCGGCCGCATCCACACATTGCGGAATCATTGCGTCCGCATGATTGCGTTCGACAATACAGGTGAATGGCCCGTCCTTCTTGCGCGTCATCCTGAATCCGTCATCGGTCAGTGAATACACGGAGGCTTGCTCGCGCAGCCGTGCCGGCAATGCCGACAACGCCAGCGCTTCTTCGCAGGCTATCGAGTGCTTCCGCACCTCATCGCCGATTGCCGGTGTCGTGGCGATTCCTGCCGCAAGCACAACCGCCGCCGCCAGTTTGTCCAGGTGTTGCATAGTCCTGACTCCTCTTGTGTTCGGAACGACCGAGTGTGTTGCAGCGGCTGCAATCCTGCAGCTGGCAGTTTGAGAGCAGCGATTTTTGTTTGCCAGGGGGCGTCAGCCTGAGGGACCGGTTGCCAACAAATCCACGGGAATCGTCACGACAGTGCGGTAACCGCCCGCAGTCGAACCGGACTCAACCCGGGTAGTGCCGCCGTATCGCAGCTGCAGGCGTTCACGCAGGTTGCTGATGCCGAATCCCCCGGTCGTCGGTGACGGTGTTACAGCCTGGCCATCATCGGCAATGGCCAGTGTCAGCGCGTTGCCGGCAATGCCGGCGGATATGCTGACCGTTACCGTCGTCGACGACACGCTGACGGCATGCTTGATCGCATTTTCGATCGCCGGCTGCAGCACGAAAGCCGGCACCTGCAGGTCGAGCGTTTCCGGATCGATATCCCAGGTCACGACCAGCCGCTCGCCAAAGCGGATTTTTTCCAGCGACAGGTAGGCTTTGCAAAAGCTGACCTCCTGCCGCAGCGCCACATCGTCGGCCCGTGACAGCCGCAACGCGCGGCGCAGCAACTCGCCGAGTTTTTCGAGCGCCTGGTATGCCCGGTCCCGCTGGTCCGAGTCGATCAGTGCGCCGATGCTGTTCAATGCATTGAACAGGAAATGCGGGTTCATCTGCATCATCAGGGAGTCGACCCGCGCCCGGTTCAGCTGGTTGTCCAGTTGCGCGGCATGCACTTTCGCATCCGCTGCCTCGCGCTGGCGTAAAAGGCTCAGTCGATAGAACTTGAGCGCCAGGCAGCACAGCACGATCAGTGCGTAGGTGAAGAAACTCATCAGGTGATAACCCGGTGCCCGCTCGCCGAGCAGCCATTCATGCCACGCCTCCTGGTGCGCAACGAGGCCGAGGGCAAACGACAACGTGACGAGTACGACGAGGTGCACGGAAACGGTAACCAGCAGACCCGCTCCGCTGTAGGGCAACCGGTCGGTGAGCCGGTAGATAAACGGCGACAGCAGCCCCCACAGGTAATAGTACAGGCCGATCTTCGTAAAGATCGTCCACCAGACCGCCATGCCGGGTGCACCGTTGCCGATGTAGACCGCCGTAACCGGAATCGCCGCGAGCAATGACCAGCCGAGAAAGGATATAGCGAGCACACGCCAGCGGCGGCGCCAGAAGCCGCCAGGCCCGGTCGAGTTTTGCGCGGCGGCACCCAGCATCAGTTGTTTGCGCGTGAACAGGCCAGCAATTCCGATATCACGGCGCGGCGGTTACGCGCGACATCCAGAATGTTGCCGTCGGTCATTTCCGCTCGATAGCGCCCGTCGCTGCTGAGCACACCAGTCACGTGGTTCTTGTTGATCAGTGTCGATCGGTGGATGCGGAGAAAGGTCTTGTTCGACAATCCACGGGAGAATTGCCGCAGCGACTGCGACAGCATGTATTCACCCCGGCCGTTGGTGTGCAGTCGAACATACTGGTTGGCAGCGGCAACCCAGACGATGTCATCCGGCAACAGGCTGACCAGCGCGTCGCCACTGCGAACGATGAGCGGCTCCGCGACGTCGACAGCGACGCCGCCGATACGCTGCCTGGCACGCCGGATCGCCGCGGCAAAATGCCGCTTGCTGACCGGCTTGACCAGGTAGTCGCGCACAGCCACCTCGAAAGCCTGCAATGCATAGGAGTCGTGCGCCGTGACGAAGATGATATAAGGCGGGACATCCCGCGTGGCCAGTTGCTCGGCAACCGAGATACCGTCCAGGCTCGGCATCTGGATATCCAGCAACAACAACTGCGGATCGTAACTGGCGACGGCTGCCAGGGCTTCCGAACCGCTCGCCGCCGTACCGACCAGCTCGAGTCCAGCATCGCGCCGAACCAGGCTGCTCATCAGGTCGCGCGCGAGGGGTTCGTCGTCCACGACGAGCGTGCGAATACGCGGCTGGCGAGTCGCGCCGCGAGCTGAATTTGCCGGGCACATCGGTCAATTGGAGCACGCCGGCCGCGCCGGGTCGAGAGACGCCTTGCGAACGGGACGAAATCCCGGCGAGCTGGCGCGTTTCACTATTTCGCGGTCCAGGCCCCATCTATCGGCAGTACTGCACCCGTGATCGATGCAGCGGCATCATCACAGAGATACAGGGCCAGCGCCGCGATTTCGTCAACGCCAATCAGCCTGCCGGTCGGTTGCGATGCCAGTACCACCTCTTCGAAGGCCTGGTCCCGCGACACACTGTGCGCGCGGGCAACATTGTCCAGTTGCAAACTCACCAGCGGCGTATCGACGAAACCCGGCGCAATGGCATTGACCGTCACGCCGCCGGCGGCGGCTTCCAGTGCAACAGTCTTCGTCAGTCCGGCGACGCCGTGTTTGGCCGACACATAGGCGGACTTGTACGGTGAGGCGACCAGCGCATGCGCCGACGCAATATTGATAATGCGACCCCAACCGGCTCGTTTCATTGCAGGCAGGGCGCAGCGGACCGCATGGAATACCGAGCTGAGATTGATCGCAATGATGTCATCCCAGCGTTCTGCCGGAAAATCCTCCACGGGTGCAACGTGCTGAATGCCGGCGTTATTGACGAGAATATCGACTTGACCAAATTCCGTTTCGGCACATTCAATCATGCTGGCGATGTCAGCCGGGTTGCGCATATCGGCAGCATTGAATGTGATCTTTCCATGCGCCACCGAGCGCACCTCGGTAATCGCGCTCTCAACGTTCTCTGCAGACCCCAGGCCATTCATAACCACGTTGGCGCCAGCAACACCGAGTAGCCGGGCGATTGCCAGGCCAATGCCACTCGTCGATCCCGTCACCAGCGCAGTCCTGCCAGTGAGTGTCTGTGTCGCCGTCATCTAATCCTCCCAGTCCCTTGCGATGAATCGAGCACTCCAGAAAAACAGGGCTGCAGCCGCAACGTAAAACAGGCTCCCGGAGAGCACGGCATAGCGAAGCGACTCGTTGCCAAAACGAGCTTCGAGGCTGTCTGAAATGACGCCAAGCGCGACCGTGCCGGCACCGATGCCGATCAGGTTGTTGATAAACAGGAAGATCGCGGATGCCGTTGCACGCATACTCGCCGGCGCCACATGCTGGATTGCGGACAACACGGGTCCGAGCCACGCCAACCCCAGAGCTGTCGGCACCAGCATTGCGAAGAAGGTAATCACCAGGTTTGTCGACAACATTGCGAGCACGTACAGAGGCACCGTACCAACGAAAGCAATGGCCGGGACCAGCACATACCAGGATCGTTTGGCCGCACCGAGTCGGTCGGCCAACATGCCACCGAGCCAGATACCGATGAGGCCACCTACCAGCACGATCGTTCCATAGAACATCGACGCTTCCACCAGTGTCATGCCGAAACTCCGGTTGAAAAACGACGGCAACCAGAAAAACAGGCCGTAACCCATCATCGATGACGATGCCGCGCCCAGCGAAATGATCCAGAAACTTTTCTTCGTTGCGAGCGTTGCCAGGATTTTGCTGAACGCGGCTTTCTGCACGGTTTGCGCCGAGTCGTAACGCCCTCTTTCGGGCTCTGCGACGGTCAGCTTGAACAGCGGTGCGATCACGATGCCGGCGATGCCGACGACAAAAAATGCGTAGCGCCAGTCAATTTCTGTTGCTATGTAGCCGCCGAAGTAGATGCCCAGCGCGCTGCCGATCGGTATGCCAAACGAGTAGACACTGAGTGCCCTGGCGCGTTGCCGCGACGGAAAGTAGTCCGAAATCAGTGAATAGGCCGGGGCAACGCCGCCTGCTTCACCGACACCGACGCCCAGCCTGGCGAGGAACAGTTGCCAGAAGTTGTTGGCAAGGCCACAGACCGCGGTCATCGCACTCCAGACCGTCAATGCGCCCGTCATTATCCAGGTTCGGTTGAAACGGTCCGCCAGCATGGCAATCGGGATGCCCAGTGCCGTGTAAAACAGCGCAAACGCCAGTCCGCCCATCAGCCCCAACTGGGTGTCGGTCAGCCCGAGGTCCGCCTTTATCGGCACCGCCAGAATGCCGATAATCTGTCGGTCAATGAAGTTGAACGTATATACCAGCACGAGCATGGCCATGACGTACGCCCGGTACGCCGCGGTAGGTGAATTTGCAGTCATGGTGTGCACGGTAGCAGATGGATTGGCACCTCAAAAACCGTGACGGTTTTTGAGGTGCGGACAACCATAACGGTCAGAAGCTGTATTCTGCCGTCGCCGTTACGGTCATGGGGGGACCATAAAAGCCGGTCACGTTGCCCTCGAGGCCGAGGCCCGGAAAATCGTAACCGGCAACAATATATTCCTCGTCCGTCAGGTTCTTGCCATGAATCCCGATTCGCCAGCGGCCATCATCATCTTCCCAGACCAGCGAAAGGTCTACCAGTGTATAAGCTTCCTGGTCGAGCAACGGACTCGGGATTTCGAACTGGCTGACGTCGTCCTGGTAGTTAATCGACGGAATGATAAAGAAAGCACCGCTATTGCCAAACAGTGACAATGGCCATTCGATCGTGGCCGACAGGTCGGCGGAATACTCCGGCGTGTTCTGGATGACTGCGACATCAGTAAAGTCGTCGTCGTTGACGAAAAAGTCTTCGAATTCACCGTCGAAATAGCCGAGCGCCCAGGACAGGGAGAAATGGTCATTGGCGCGGAAGCTGCCCTCGAATTCGAGGCCACGAATATCAGCGCTACCGGCATTGGTCGTGGAGCCGGCAAAGGTATCCTGGATACCGTCACCGGTCGTGTCGATGCCAATCGACCCGGGCACCTGGTAGTCGGTGTAGTCCATTACGAATGCCGCCACGGCCGAGAAAAGCCGGCCATCGAGGGCCGTCGTTTTCCAGCCAAGCTCGTAGGACTCGACGGTTTCCGGGCGAAAATTCATGTACTCGAAAATTTCGTCGTCGCTGACGGTGCCATCGTTATTGATATCGGTGGCAGCTGAAGTCTGGCCGCGTGGATCGAAGCCGCCGCCTTTGAAGCCTTCGCTGTAGGTGAGGTAGAGATTGCTCGAGTCGGCCACGGCCCAACTGATCGAGACCCTCGGCGTAAATTCAGTCCACTCGTCGCTGCCGTTGAAATCGGATGTGACAGCGAAGAGTTCCGCGTTGCCGCCGAATTTCGGCGATATGCCGCTGCATCCGGGATCAGTCATCGGACAGACGAACGATCGGCGCCAGACTCGCGATACCCGTTCATCGGACGTGTAGCGACCACCGAACGAGATGTTCCACGAATCGGTAAGGTCATAGGAGAAGTCGGCGAAGATGGACCAGGTATTGGTGTCGACGTCACCGTAGGTATTGGCATTGAATCCCGGCAGCCCGAGCACCGCGCCGAGTTGCCCGAGTACGACATCGAACTCATTGAATGCATTGGCATCGAGGTAGTAATAGCCCAGGACTCCGCTCAGTCGCTCGCCGGTATAGACGGCCTGCAACTCTGTCGAGAACTGCTCATTTTCGTAGTTGACCGGTACGTCCAGGTCGGCAGCCGGCAGGCTGTCGAAGTCGATCGGCGACCAGGTGCTGTCGGACCGGTCGGCGATAATGGCCTTGAAAGTCCACTCATCGCTGGCATCCACCTGCGCAAGCAGCGAAATTCCTTCTGACTCTACATCCTGCTTCGGCACTGCAAGTGCGCCACGCGTATCAAACACGTCTTTCAGTATCGGTGCACCTGAAACGGCGCCTTCCATCAGGCGATGACCAAACTTCGGACTGGAATTGTCTTCCGTGTAGTCGCCGGACAGCCTGAGCAGGAATGCATCAGTGACGTCCCATTCGATGGTGCCGCGGAAACCGAGAACGTCTTTGTCGTATTGCTCGGTGCCCAGGGTCAGGTTGTCACCGTAACCATCGCGCGTGTACTTCGCGATCGCACCGCCGATCCGGAACGAATCGCTCAATGGTGTCGATGCGATAACGAGTCCGTCCAGCTGATTGTAGTTGCCGACGGATCCGCGCAATTTGACGTAAGGCTGGTCGCCCAGCGTATGCGTCACATACTTGATTGCACCACCGATGGTGTTGCGGCCATACAGAGTACCCTGCGGACCGCGCAGGACTTCGATGCGCTCAACATCGTAGAGATCAAGCACGGCTGCATGGGGCCGGTTGAAATACACGTCGTCGAGGTACAGTCCGACACCGGACTCATAGCCGGCAACCGGATCCTGCTGGCCCGCGCCGCGTATAAATGCCGACAATGTTGAGTTGGTTCCGCGGGAAACTTCGAGCGTGACATTCGGGCTTTTCCTGGCGACCTCGACAATATCGACGATTCCCACCCTGTCGAGTTCGTCGCCACCAAAAAGTGAGACCGAGATTGGCACTTCCTGCAGGTTTTCGTCCCTGCGGCGCGCCGACGTAACGATGATTTCTTCAATGCCGTTTTCGCTGGCGCCTTGCGCCTCCGCGGATTCCGGCACCAGCATCAGCGCCCCTGATAAGACAACACCCAGCGCAGCAAAGCTTGTGGACCATTGCATGATTTGCCCCCCGACTTAATTCAACGTTCGATGAATAGATACTATTTCAACGTTGGTTGAATGGCAACACCGATCGCAAGCTGTTGAAATTCTTTCCTTTACCGGGAATTTTCAGCGCACAGGGCGCGAAAACCGGCCGCGGCGAAACGTGCCATCCGGGCACGCGCTGCCGCCATATCGGCCGAGTCGCACAACCCGTCAGAGAGATTGTTCAGGCGGCCGGTCTCAGCAATCGTCAGCGTCAGGGCGCCGGACAGGAAGTGATAACTCCAGAACATGTCGGCCTCATCGCAACCGGGCACCGCGCGTCGAATCGTCTCTATGAAACGGCGTACCAGCGGGTCGAAATACTTGGTCATCAACTCGCCTCCCCATTCCGGTGAATTGTTGATCTGTGCAACCAGCGCCATGTAACTACGCCATTCGTCCGGAGCTTCGGCGAGCATGTCAAGCAGCGGATCCGTGAAGGCACCGATGATTTCTTCGAGACTTGGTTCATCGTCCGGGTGGCGCTCCTCGACCTGGCGCAATGCCGCGAGGCGCTTCTCATTCATCAATTCTGCGCGACGCAATAGAACGGCATCGAACAGGTCGCGCTTCGACTTGAAATGGTAATACGCAAGCGCGACATCGGCGCCAGCCTTGGACATGATCTGCCGAACGGTAACGCCCTCAAAGCCGCGATTGGCAAAAAGCTCTTCGGCGGCATCCAGAATGCGGTTCCTGGTGCCCTCTGCATTGTTCCTCATGCCTGCGATAGTAGGGATTGCCGACTTGCACTTCAACAAATGCTGAACTACCGTTCAACAAATGTTGAAGTCGGGGTTGACGAGGACGGCTGGCATGGTGAGTTACACCGAACACAGACTGCAGAACCGCACGGGACTGAAGCTGTACTACCGTCACTATGGCAGTAAGGCGACAGGCTTGCCGGTCGTGTGCCTGCCCGGCATCACCCGAAACAGTCGCGACTTTCACGAGATCGCAACGCACCTCGGTGCACGGCACCCGGTTGTGACGATGGATTTTCGTGGCCGCGGTTTTTCCGACTGGGACCCGCAATGGCGCAATTACCAGCCAGCAACCTACCCCGGTGACGTACTCGAGATCCTGGATCACCTCGCGATCGATCGCTTTGTTCTGCTGGGTACATCTCTCGGAGGCATTGTTTCGATGCTGCTCGCAAAATCTCACCCCGAGCGCATCCAGGCGATCATCCTCAATGACATCTGTCCGGAAATCGGCGCAGAAGGGCTCGCCCGTATCAAGAACTATATCGGCCGTGCGGTACCGGTGAGCAACTGGTCCGAAGCGGTGGCCCAGGCGCGTGAAACGTATGCGTTGGCGTGGCCCGGGCTGTCCGACGAGGAATGGCTTGTGCAGGCACGGCGCGGCTACCGCGAAGATGCAAACGGCGTTCCGGTGCTCGATATGGACCCGAAAGTGGGCGATGCCGCGAGGGTGGTATCGACGTCACCCGGTGACCCGTGGCAGCTGTTCGAGGACATTGCCTGCAAGCCGGTACTGGTACTGCACGGCAAGACTTCCGACATCCTGACGTTCGACCTCGTCGAGCGAATGCGCGCAATCAAACCTGACCTCGTACATGTCGTTGTCGAGAATCGCGGCCACACGCCGATCCTGAACGAGCCGGAGTGTATCGACGGCATAGACCACTTCCTTGCTGAACACGGGAAAATACGATGATGAAAAACCCGACACTCGCAGCGATCGCCTGCTGCGCACTGGTGGCTTGCGAACAGGGCGGCACGCCCCAAGCCAATGAAAAACTCGCCGCGGTAAACGCATTGCCGCAAGTAACCGTATCGGGGCTCTCGTCCGGCGGCTACATGGCCAGCCAGTTCCAGCTCGCGAACTCGGCGAACGTTACCGGCGCTGCAGTCATCGCCGCTGGACCATGGGGTTGTGCCGGAGGGGATATCGGCACGGCACTCGCGGGCTGTATTTCGGGAGAGGACATCGACGTAACAGCACTGCAGTCAACCGCCGCCGCAATGGCAGATGACGGACGCATCGACGCGCTCGATAATATCGCTTCGCATCGGCTGTTCTTCTTTCTCGGCGCCGCGGACCCGGTAATAAAGCCTGCTGTTGTCGATGCGGCTCGGCAATTCATGTCGGCCTACGTGAGTGATGACCAGGCCATGTTTGTCGGCGACGTCGGCGCAACACATGGCTGGGTGACATCCGCATATGGTGGTGAATGCGCTGTATTCGGCGCACCGTACATCAATCAGTGCGGCTACGACCTCGCCGGCTCTGTGCTGACACAGATGTATGGCGCGCTAAACCCGCGCGCAAGCACGACGAGCGACCTCACCAGGTTCAAACAGGATGAATTTGGTGACGCCTCGCTGGCCGAGTTCGGCTATGCCTACATACCGAAGTCCTGTAACGAAACATCCTGCCGCGTGCATGTCTTCTTTCATGGTTGCGAACAATCTGCCGCAACTGTTGGCACGACGCTGGCCACGAACTCCGGCTTCAATGAATGGGCAGAGAGCAATAACCTTATCGTGCTGTATCCGCAGGTCGAACCCAGCTCGGTTGCTCCGATGAATCCGCTGGGCTGCTGGGACTGGTGGGGTTATACCGGGCCGAACTACCTCGACAGGGATGCGCCGCAGCTTGCCGCTGTTCGGGCTATGCTTGGCCGGCTTCGGCAACCCAGGTAGTTCGCACAGCAATTTGACGCTGACTCAGAACTCCAGCGTCACCCGTAACCCATAGGTTCGCGGCGGTTCGATAAACGCATCGCCATACGGGCCGAACTGGCCGGTCGTCGTTGCCGCAAGCACCGGCACGTTTTCAATGTTCCGGACCCACACGCCCAGCGTCCAGACACTGTCGGCGATGTAGGTCAGCGAAGCGTCGGATTTCCAGTAGTCCAGCTGCTGCGTACCCCGTGCATGGTTGAACGTTCCCCAGAAAGACGCCTCGTATCGCGTGTCCGCGCGGGCTCTGAGAAAGCCTCGCTGCAGGCGGAAGTCGTGCTGGTAGCCGGCCGACACGGTCCACTCCGGTGCGTATTGCAGCTGGTAACCGGCGAAGTCCCGGCGCGGCTCACCGATATCGATTCCCGGCGGCACGATGAAGTCGACATACTCGGCGTGCAGGTAGCCAACGGACAAATTGAAGCGGTCGGCGTCCGTCAGCTGCAGCAGCACATCGAGCTGGTCACCGTAAATTTCCACTTTGCCGGCGTTGAAGGTGGTCAGCAGTGCGGTGTTCAGGTTGAATGACTGTACGAGCAGGTCGCGATAGTCGTAGAAGAACAATTCGTTGTTAATTTGCAGGCGGCCATCGAGCAAGCGTGTCTTGAAACCGGCCGAGAAGGCCGTCAGTTCGGCTTCGTCGACCTGGTTGCTTTGCCCCGGCGTACTCGGGAACAGGTTGTACGTTCCGGGCTGATAGCCTGTCTGTACCGTTGCGTAAAGCATCGTTGCCGGATTCAGGTCGTATTGCAGCCCAAGCTTCCAGTCGACATTGTCGAACTCCTGGTCCGCATCATAAGGTACGCCGAATGCCGTGACACCGGCACCTTCGCGATCGTCCTTGCTGTACCTGCCACCGACGACCACCTGCAGCGAGTCGGTCAGCGCGTAGGTAAGCTCACCGAAAGCAGCGACTCCGGCCAGCTCGTTGCGGTTGACGTCGGCCAGCGGAAACCCGCCGACGATAAACTCGCCATTGCCGGTCGTCCGGTAGGCGTACAGTCCGAGCAGCCATTGCAGCCGTTCCTCCGGATCGTTGGCCAGCCGCAGCTCGTGCGTTGTCTGGTTGTAGTAGCTGGAAAGAAATGCCGGAATGTCTTCGAGCCAGTAGTTGCCTTGCCAGTCGAGATACACGTACGCCGGGATATAGGTCAGCGTCGCGCCGTCCATGCGCCAGTCAAGCTGGGCACCGACATTGAGATTCTCGTAGTGTTGCCTGGCTGCATCCGGTGCGTCCGGCGTTATGACATCGTTCCACGGATTCTTCGAGTCGAAACTGTTCGGGTCACCGTCAAAGTCGCCATCGTTGTAACCACGGCGCACGAGATTCGGCGAATAGCCGGTTTTCTTCGCGCCATGCGCCCAGACGTACAGGCTCAGCGGGTTGTCCGGTTCGTACAGGGCGGACAGCCGCAGCGAGTAATCATCCTTGGAATCCGCACCGGTCTCCTGGTAGCCGTCGTGGTGTATGTAGTCGAAGGCGCCGCGAACCGCGAACGCGTCGCTCAGCGGCAGATTCTGCACGAAAGTCCCGTGCAGCAAGGCATGGCTGCCCGCCTCCAGCACCGCGCTCGTCTGCGTCGAATCATCCGGACGGTTGAACGAACCATTGACGATACCGCCCAGCGAGCCCCGGCCGTACAGCGTGCCCTGCGGCCCCGGCAACACTTCCAGTCGTTCGATGTCGAACAGGCCGACGCTGGTCGCTTCGCGCGGGATATAAACACCATTGAAGTTGAAGGTGGTCGGTGGCTCGATGTTCGGCAGGTCGAGGGTCGAACCCACGCCGCGTATGTAGATCTCCGTCGACGCGTTTTCGGCCTGGAAGCGAACCGATGGCACCAGGTTCTGGGCGGCGCGAATGTCGGTCACACCCGCAGCGACCAGCGTGTCGCCGGACAATGCCGTGATCGCTGCCGGCGTACGCTGCAGCGACTCGCGCTGCTTGTGTGCAGTCACGACGATCTCTTCAAGCGGTCGCTCTGCTGCAGCCAGTGCGCCGGTGGCAGCAGCGAGCGATATTGACAGGATGAACAGCACGCCCTTACAGCTCATTAATGCGGGCG
>JAUIDP010000009.1 GCA_030429005.1 Gammaproteobacteria bacterium
CGCGGCGCCCCAGTGCTGGCGGCCGAATTTCTCGTAGTCGACCACGGCGACAGTCAGGTGTGCTTCGTCAGGGTTGGCATCCGGGCTGGATGCGATCGAGTACGATCGCGGCAACAGCTTGCGCAACGCATCGACATATTCAGGCTGTTGCCAGTCGACGGGATAGTCGAGCGCGACATCTAGCAATTGCCGCGTTGCCAGGAACTCGGCAAAGCGCGCTCGGTCGCCAATAATTTCCTGCAGGGCCGGGTGTTGCCGGGCAACAGCATCCAGTATCGGCCGGCTCAGTGCCGTAATTTCCTTGTTGGCCAGGACCTCTGCCTCCAGTCCGGTTGCCTCGGCGACGGCCGCAACGACCTGCGGCGGATTCTGCGGCCAGACACCGAGCGAGTCGCCGGGCAGATAGCTCAGCCCGGAACCCTCGATATCCAGTTCGATGTGCAGCACCTGCTTGCTCGAGCCGCGGCCGGTGATTGGCTGTTGCACTGCAACCTCGGCGGCGAAAGGTCGTTGCCGGTCGAACGCCTGATTGCCCGGGACGGCGCTCAGCTGCGGCGTCGGTGCCGCTACTACCTGGCCGGAGTCAACCTGCGCCTTGTCGACGACGTCTTCGACCCAGGCGTCGGCAAGCGGCTGGAAGTCGAGGTCGCAGTCCACACGCTCGGCAATCGCGGTGGCGCCGAGCGCTTCGAGCCGGGCGTCGAACACGCGGCCCATCTCACAGAAATCCGCATAGCTGGAGTCGCCGAGTGCGAGGATGGAATACTGCAGGTGTTCCAGCGCTGGGGCTTTGTCACCCAGCCAGTAGTCGAAAAATGCTTCGCTGCCTTCCGGCGCTTCGCCAATGCCATGAGTCGCAAGAACAAAAAGCGCGCGCCGGACTGATTTCAGCAGTTTCGGCCGGGTGGCATTGAGGTCATGCAATTCCGCGGGGCAGCCTGCCGCCTTCGCCCGTTGTACGACCTGCTCGGCGACAGCGCGGCTGTTGCCGGTTTCCGTGGCGTAGAAAACGTGCCAGGTGTCCGTCGTCGGTGCTACGTTCGGCACGGCCGCGAGGGGCGCCGTGTTGCCGGCCAGCCCGGCGAGATAGCCGCTGCTCCAGATCAGCTGACTGCGATCGAACTTCTCAACGACTTGTCGCAGCGCCTGCAGATCGTCTGCACTGACTGTTGGTATCTGAATTTCCTGCGGTAGCGCCGCCATGCGAATCTCCGAATTTCCGAGGAGACGACGCTACTTGCGATTCGGGCCGGGCGGAACGACCGACTTCTTATCGGCCGATAACTTGCGGTCATATTAGGCGGTCAGACGACGACACCGACCAGGTGACCAACCCCGGCGGTGACCAGCATGGCCAGCGCACCCCAGAACGTCACACGCATCGCACCGGCGATGAGCGGCGCTCCGCCCGCCCATGCGGCGAGACCGCCGAGCGAGGCCAGGAACAGCAAGGACGCGATGGCGACCAGCACGATGAGATGCTGGCCATACAGGGCCCAGGTAACCACGAGTGGCAAGGCGGCGCCGATCGTAAAGGTCAGGCCGGAATAAACGGCCGCCTGCACCGGGCGCGGCTTGGCGGTCGGCGTTATGCCAATGTCGTCGCGCGCATGTGCGCCCAGCGCATCGTGCTGCATCAGCTGCTTCGCAACCTTGCGGGCGAGATCCGGGTCCAGTCCGCGCTGCTCGTAAATATCGGCGAGTTCCTGTTTCTCGAGCTCGAAATTCTGCTCGAGCGAACGTTTCTCGATTTCGAGATCGGCTTTCTCCGTTTCGGATTGCGACTTCACCGAAACGTATTCGCCGGCCGCCATCGACATGGCCCCGGCGACGAGGCCCGCGACACCCGCGACCAGGATACTCTGCTGTGATGCGCCCGCGGCGGCGACACCGATGATCAGGCTCGCCGTTGATACGATACCGTCATTCGCGCCCAGGACGGCTGCCCGCAGCCAGCCGGCCCGGTGTGCGCGATGCGGTTCAGGATGCGGCATTGCGAGATCCTGGCAAGCGGGACCTTGCTACGCTTCTGCCTGGTAGTGGTCCATCAGGATCTGTGCAACTTCCGGCCGCGAAAACTCCGGCGGTGGTGCTATACCGGCGCCCAGCATTTCCCGCACCTTGGTGCCTGACAGGAACACGTAGTCTTCCGGCTGGTGATCCGGCGCTTCCCGCATCATGACGACCTTGTCGAGCTTTTTCGACCAGGCCGTGTGATCGGCTCGGAATATTTCAATATCCATCGCACCGTCGGGAATGTCGTCAAAGATCGCCTGCGCATCGAACGGCCCGTAGTAGTCGCCGACGCCCGCATGGTCGCGACCGACGATCAGGTGGGTTGCGCCCATGTTCTGCCGGAATACGGCATGCAGTACTGCTTCGCGCGGTCCGGCGTACAGCATATCGAAGCCGTATCCCGAGACCATGACGGAATTGGCAGGGAAGTACAGCTCGACCATCTTGCGGATGCAGGCGTCGCGCACATCCGCCGGGATGTCACCGGCCTTCAGTTTGCCCAGCAGCATATGAATCACGCAGCCATCCGCGTTCAGCCGTTCCATCGCCATCCGGCACAGTTCTTCGTGTGCGAGATGCATGGGATTGCGGGTCTGGAATGCAACGACTGTTTCCCAACCGCGCGCCGCGATGTCTTCGCGGATTTCGACTGCAGTCATGAACGTGCCGTCGAACTCCTCGGCAAAGTAACTCAGGTTCAGCACCTGGATGGCGCCCGAAACGACCTTGTTGCCCTGCGCCTGGAATACCGCAACACCCGGGTGGGCTGCGTCGAGCGTCCCGTAGACCTTCTCGGTGATCAGGTCTTTCTGTTCGGCCGACATCTCCTCGATCGCTTCGACATCCATGATCGCGATAACCGGGTGGCCGTCAACGTTCGGGTCGCGCAGCGCGATGCGCCCGGCACCTTCGATCGCGGTCGTGTCGTCGGCCAGGTTCAGGACCGGCACCGGCCAGAACAAGCCATCGACGGTGTGCATTTTCTCGGCGACGCTGAGCGCGTCCGCGAGATTCATGTAGCCGGTCAGCGGCGTGAAGTAGCCGCCGCCGAGCATCACCGCATTGGCGGCCGCGGCTGACGTCAGCAGCATCGAAGGCAGGGATGCCGCCTCGGCCTGCAGTTTCTCGAGTTGGTCCTGGTCGGTGACCAGTAACGGGTTCAGGGCATCCGCCCCATGTGGCTTAATCACGTCTTGTCTCCTACGCTATTTCGGCGTTGATGGTCTGCTCGCCGTCTTCAGCGCGCGATCGATGGTTTTGTACGACATACCCTTTCTCAATCAGGTAGTCGAGAATGATCTGCACCTCGTCTTCGAGTGACATCTGGTCAGTGTGCAGGTGGATCTCCGGCTGGTCGGGCGCCTCATACGGATCGTCGATACCCGTGAAGTTCTTGATCTCGCCGGCACGTGCTTTCTTGTACAGTCCCTTGGGATCACGGCGCTCCGCTTCAGCCAGTGAGCAGTCGACGTGTACTTCGATAAAGCCGAGACTGGTTGCATCGTGTAACGCACGCACTTCATCCCGGTCTGCCTTGTACGGGCTGATAAAGCTCGACAGCGAAATGACACCGGCGTCACCGAACAGCTTGGCAACCTCGCCGATGCGGCGAATGTTTTCCTTGCGGTCTTCTTCGGAGAATCCGAGATTCTTGTTAATGCCGAGGCGAACATTGTCGCCGTCCAGCCGGTACGAGAGTTTGCCCAGCTTGAACAGCGCCTGCTCGAGGGCGACGGCGATCGTGCTTTTGCCGCTGCCGGACAGTCCGGTAAACCAGATGGTGGCACCGCGTTGACGCAGAATCCTTTGCCGGTCTTCGCGGGAAATTTCACCCTCGTGCCAGGTTACATTGGTTGCTTTTTGAGTAGTCACAATTCCTCTTCCTTCAGGTTTGTATTGCTAGTTATTTTCGGTTTGTTTGAAGCCGTTGATCAGCAGGTCGACACAATTCTCGATCAGCTGAAAAAGATCCATATCGGGGTGACGGTCGATAAATTCGCCCCAGGCATTGCACATGCCGATTACCGCGTGTGCCGCAAACTGGCAATCGATCGAGCTGCGAACTTCACCCTTTTCGATACCTTCGGCAAAAATCTGCTCCAGTTGCTGCCGGTAACCCGTGCCAAGTTCTTTTAGCCGGGTGCGTTTCGACTCCGGCAGGTACAGGCGCTCGGCGTTGTAAACGCGCAGTGCCTCGTTCTTTTCGCGGTACTTCGTGATGTGCGAGGTAATCGTCGCAACCAGTTTCTCGCGGAATGTCTGGTCGCTCGACGAGATGCTGTTCATGCGCTCGACGTAGTCCTGCATGCCATACAGGCAAACTTCGGTCAGGGCGTCTTCTTTCGACTTGAAGTAGTAGTACAGGCTGCCCTGCTTGATGCCCATGTACTCCGCGATGTCGCGTGTACTGGAGCCGTGATAGCCCTTTTCCGCAAACACGGCCGCCGCGGAACGAATTGCTTCGCGCCGTTGCTGTTCGTATTTTTCGGTGTGCGTGCCGCTCACAGGGGCGCTCCTCGTCATCGAGGTGCGCAATCTATAGAACTATAGAAAACTAGTCAAGAAAAAAATAAGCAATTGATTTTAAGTTAAAAATACTTAAAAACAATCAATACTGTAATAGAAATCGACAGTTTAGGCGCCCTGTTCAGACATAATGCGGACGCCGCTGGCGGCGAACAGCGCATAGCTGCGGCCGCGCTCCACGGCACCGGGATCCGATGCATTGCCGTCGAGGCCGCGGCGCAGCACACCGGCCAGAATGGCGGCGAGTCGGAACAGCGAGAAGGCAATGTAATAGTGGATATCCTCAACCGGCGCCCCGTTGGCGCGATAGGCGGTGAGCAACTGCTGTTCGCCGGGAATGCCGAGCGCTGCGAGGTCCTGGCCGCGCAGGCTGAACCCGGCGACGCGCGCATCGAGGTGAAACGGCAGCAGGAAATAGCCGAGGTCGGCCAACGGATGGCCGATCGTCGATAATTCCCAATCGAGTACCGCGGCTACAGACATGTCAGCCTGGCTGAAAATCAGGTTGCCGGGCCGATAGTCGCCGTGCACGATCGCCGCATGCTGGTCGCCCGGGTTATTGGCAAGCAGCCAGGCTGTGAGCTGATCCATTGCCGGGCATTCTTCGGTTTTCGATAGCTCGTACTGGCGTGACCAGCGTGACAATTGCCGGGCGACGTAGTCTTCCGGCTTGCCAAACGTATCCAGCCCGACGGCCCGGTAGTCGACGGCGTGCAGCTTGCTGAGAATCGCGGCTGCCGACAGGTATGCCGTTGATCGCTCTGCCGGGCTGCAGTCCGGCAGCGTGATGTCGGCATAAACGCGACCGCCGACGTAGCGCATGACGTAGAACATCTGGCCAATGACCGATGTATCGTCGCACAGTATTAAAGTCTTCGGCACAGGCACGCCGCTGCCCGCCAGCGCCAGCATGACCTGGTACTCACGATCGACCGCATGCGCAGACGGCAACAGTTTGCCCGGCGGTTGCTTGCGCAGCACGTAGCGATCGTCGCCGATTTCCAGCAGGTAGGTCGGGTTCGACTGCCCGCCGCGGAACTGCTGAATCGAAAAGCGGGTACCGGCATCCTCCAGTTCCGGTATGTGGCTGGCCAGGTAGGCCTTCAGCGCAGCTTCGTCGAGCCGGTGCGCCGGCAGCGGCTGGCCGAGGTCACGATCATCGCCGGCCATGGACACTAGCGGTATCGCTTCAGTTCGAGGCGGGCGACCTGGTCGCGATGGACTTCGTCGGGGCCGTCCGCCAGCCGCAGCGTTCGCGCCTGCGCATACGCGTAAGCCAGGCCGAAGTCGTCGGCAACGCCGCCGCCGCCATGGGCCTGTATGGCCCAGTCGATCACTCGGCATGCCATGTTCGGCGCGGCGACCTTGATCATGCCGATTTCCTTTCTTGCCTCGCGATTGCCGACCCTGTCCATCTTGTCAGCCGCAGCGAGCACCAGCAGCCGGGCCTGGTCAATGAGTATCCTCGATTCGGCGATGCGTTCGCGGGTCACGCCCTGGTCGGCCAGGGGTTTGCCGAAAGGCTGGCGCTGCAGGGCGCGCCGGCACATCTTTTCCAGTGCGACTTCCGCGAGTCCAATCAGACGCATGCAGTGGTGAATCCTTCCCGGGCCCAGGCGACCCTGTGCGATTTCGAAACCGCGGCCCTCACCCAGCAGTATGTTGTCGGCCGGGACGCGCACGTTGTCAAACACGATCTCGCCGTGTCCGTGCGGGGCGTCGTCGTAGCCGAATACCGGCAATGAGCGCTTGATCGTGATGCCCGGTGTACTGCGCGGCACCAGGATCATCGACTGCTGGCGATACGGGTCGGCGCCGTCCGGGTCCGTCTTGCCCATGAAGATGAACAGCTCGCAGCGCGGATCGCCGCTGCCCGATGACCACCACTTGTGGCCGTTGATGACGTAGTCATCGCCGTCCCGGACGATCGTCGAGCCGATGTTGCGTGCATCCGACGACGCGACGCCGGGCTCTGTCATCGCGAAGCAGGAGCGTATTGCGCCGTCCAGCAGCGGGACGAGCCAGCGCTTTTTCTGCGCTTCGCTGCCGTAACGCTCGAGGGTCTCCATGTTGCCGGTGTCCGGAGCCGAGCAGTTGAAGACTTCGGCGGACCACGTGACCCGGCCCATGATTTCGCACAGCGGTGCGTACTCGAGGTTGGTCAGTCCTGCCCCCAGTGTCGAGTCGGGCAGGAACAGGTTCCACAGTCCGGCTTCGCGCGCGAGCGGTTTCAGCGTTTCGATGATCGGCACTGGTTGCCAGTTATCCCCCATTTGCCCGACCTGCCCACGATAGGTCGACTCGTTCGGGTAGACGTGCTCTGCCATGAACGCGGCAAGGCGCGCCGCCAGCTCGGCGGTTTTCGGGTTGGGCTCAAAGTTCATGCAGGCTCCTTCCCCGGCCTAGCGGGACGGCAGGTGTCGTTTGCGCGGCTGCACCGGAAAGCGTTCGATCCAGCTGCCGAAAGTCGTGTCACTGAGTGTCATCAATGGTCGGATCGATGTCGGGATTCTATCCCGGATATCCCCGGCATCGAGCTTACCGTCGGCAAAGACGTCCTGGTGTTGCGGCACTGATAACCAGCGCTCGATCAGGGCCGCGTCGGCCTCGAGGTGAAACTGGAAACCGTAAGCATGCTCGCCGTAACGAAACGCCTGCACCGGGCAGCGATCCGAGGCGGCCAGGTGTACCGCGCTGCCCGGCAGTTCGATCACATCGTCGTGCCACTGGAAGACTTCGCTGGCTTGGCCGAAGCCGGCGAGTACCGGGTCCTTGCGTCCGGCGTCGGTTACCCGGACATCGTGCCAGCCGATCTCGCGGCCGGCTCCCCTGGCGACACTGCCACCCAACACCTTGGCCAGCAGCTGGGCGCCCAGGCAGATGCCCAGCACGGAGATGTCGCGTTGCAGTGCCTCGCCAATCAGATCGAGTTCCGTTTCGAGGTGCGGAAATTCCCTGACCTGGTCCGCGTTCATCGGCCCGCCGAGGACGATCAGGCCGGCGTAGCCGTCCAGCGACGGGCGCTCGCCCGGATTGCGGCCAAAATTGACGTAGCGTATGCGAAAGCCGGCGCGTTTGAGCAGCGGATCGAGCGTGCCAAGGGGCTCATAGGGAACATGCTGGAAGACCAGTATCTTGGGTCGTGCCATAGTGTCGACGTTGTCTTATTGTACGGATTGCCAGTGCGCGTCAGTCGCGACCATTGTCAGCACATCATACTGTGCGACGATCTCGTCGTCCTGATTGGTCACCTCGGCGTCCCAGCGGACTTCGCCATAGCCGCTGTCGCCACGCAGGGTTTTTTGCTTGCACGCCAGCCGGACCTGGAGCGAATCGCCATAGTTCACAGGCTGCAGGAACCGCAGACTGTCAACGCCGTAGTTGGCGAGTACCGGCCCGAAGTCCGGGTCGACGAACAAGCCGGCAGCAAAGGATACGATCAGGTAGCCATGCGCAACCCGGCCGTCGAAGAACGGGTTCCTGGCCGCTTCTTCCTCGTTCATGTGCGCGTAGAAATTGTCGCCGGTAAATTCCGCGAAATGATTGATGTCATCCAGCGAAACCTTGCGCAGGCCACTCTTGAACGTGTCACCCAGCTGCAATTGCTCGAATGTCTTGCGGAACGGGTGTACACCCGGATCGATCTCGTCGGCACCCTTGATCCAGCGGTGCCCGATCGTCGACAGGGTTTGCGGCGATCCCTGAATCGCCGTGCGCTGCATGTAATGCAGGACGCCACGCACGCCACCCATTTCTTCCCCACCGCCCGCGCGACCGGGACCGCCATGAACAAGATGAGCCAGTGGCGACCCATGCCCGGTTGATTCGGCTGCGGAGTCGCGGTTTATGACAACCATGCGACCGTGGTAGGCGGCCGTGCCCAGGACGAGTTCGCGCGCGATAAGGTTGTCGTTGGTAATAACAGATCCGGCAAGGCTGCCTTCGCCCATGCGTGCGAGCTGAATCGCCTCATCGATGGAATCGTAGGGCAGAACGGTACTGACCGGACCAAAGGCTTCGACCGAATGCACGGCGCGGGCGTGCAGCGGTCTGTCGCAATGCAACAGCGTCGGCATGAAAAAAGCGCCTTTGCGGCCGTCGGCCTCGTGCACGTCAAAGTCGTCATGGCCGCCGAAAACGACGTCGGCCTCGGCAGCCAGGTCCCTGACGCGATCCCGAACCTCGTCGCGCTGCCCCTGGCTGGCGAGCGCACCCATTTGCGTGTCTTTGAGCGCCGGGTCGCCGATGCGGATCTTGCCGAGCGCCGTCGACAATGCCTCGACAACGTCGCCGGCAATTGTCGACGGCGCAATGATGCGTCGAATGGCGGTGCATTTCTGGCCGGCCTTGGCCGTCATTTCGCGGGTCACTTCCTGTATGTAAAGGTCAAACTCCGGCGTACCCGGCACCGCATCGGGGCCGAGAATCGACATGTTCAGCGAGTCTGTCTCCGCGGTAAACGCAACCGACTCGCTGACGACGCGCGGATGTGCCTGCAGCATTTCGGCAGTGGCCTTGGAGCCGGTGAAGGCAATCGTGTCCTGGCAATCGAGATGGTCGAACAGGTCGCCGACACTGCCACAGATTAATTGCAGGCTGCCCGGCGGCAGAATGCCTGACTCGATGATGTGACGAACCATGAGTTCCGCCAGGTAGGCAGTACTGGACGCCGGTTTCACGATTGCCGGAACGCCTGCGAGCAGCGTCGGTGCGAGTTTCTCCAGCATGCCCCAGCAGGGAAAGTTGAACGCGTTGATGTGAATGGCGACGCCGAGCTTCGGCGTGCAGATATGCTGCCCGACGAATGTGCCATTGCGCGACAGTTGCTCGACATTGCCGTCCAGGTAGACATGGTCATTGGGCATTTCGCGCCGGCCTTTGCTCGAAAAAACAAACATCGTCGAGATGCCGCCGTCGATGTCCGGCCAACTGTCATTGCGCGTCGCGCCCGTCTGGCTGGATAGCTGGTAGAACTCCTGCTTTACGCCATCGAGGTGTTTGGCCAGCGCTTTGAGCATGTCGCCACGTTCATGGAAAGTCAGCTTGCGCAAATTCGGGCCGCCGACGGAGCGCGCGTAGGTATGCATCGATTTGAAATCCAGCCCGTGGCTGGAGATCGCGGCGACCGGTTCGCCGGTGACAGCTGAAAGCAGCGTATTGCCGTCGCCGTCACCCTCTACCCACTGGTCGGCAACCAGGTTTCCGAGTTTATTCATTGTTCATTCGATGGCCGGGTTCATTCGATGCCCTGTCGATCACCGCTTTGAAAGATACAGAAGCAAACAGGAATTGAAATATTCGGTATCACAATATACGGTCGGATGCTTCTTGTGCAAGTGAACCGAAATGACTATCGAAGCGGCCAGCCGGAAACTCGTAGCGGAATTCAGCGCCAGGAGAACCCTGCGCACCGGGTCCCTGATCACAACAGTATTCGGCGACGCCATTGCGCCTCGCGGTGGTACTGTCTGGCTCGGCAGCCTCATCGAAGCCATGCGGCACTTCGGTATCAGCGAACGACTCGTGCGCACATCGGTTTTTCGCCTGTCCCAGGATGGCTGGTTGCAGTCGAATCAAGTCGGTCGTCGCAGCTATTACATGCTGACCGAAGAGGGCAGCATTCGCTTCGCCCGGGCGACGCACAAAATTTACGGCGAACCGGAACAGGCCTGGGATGGAACCTGGAACCTGGTGCTGCTCGGAGGCATCGATACCGAAAGTCGCGAACTCGTTCGCAAGGAGCTTGGCTGGCTCGGTTACGGCGCATTGGCGACCGGCGTATTGGCGCATCCGCTACCGGACATGCGCGACGTCGAAGCGACATTGGGCCGGCTCGGTGTTGCCGACGACCTGGTCATCATGACGGGGCAAACAATCCGGAACGAGCAGGGCATGAAAGTGCTTTCCAGGAACAGCTGGAATCTCGAGGATATCGATAACCGCTATGCCAGTTTCGTGCGCCGGTTCCGGCCGCTGATGTCGGCCCGGGGGGACAGCGCTGTCAATCTCGAGCCACTGTCCGCATTTCTCGTGCGTACCTTGCTGATCCAGGAATATCGCAAGGTGCTGTTGCGCGACCCACAGTTGCCAGCCGAACTCCTGCCGGCGAACTGGCACGGGAATGCGGCCTATCAACTGTGCCGGAACCTGTACCGGGCAGTCTGTGAGCAGGCGGAGGTTTACCTCGATGCAACGATGCAAACGGCGGACGGACCGTTGCCGCCACCGGGCCGGGCTTTTTTCGATCGTTTCGGCGGGCTGCAACCATGAATGCGCTCGAGCGGGCCAGGGCGTGTGCGGCGCGGATGTTCGAAAAAGACGCTGCATCACAGGCGATGGGAATAAAAATCGAGATTCCCGCAGCAGGCCGTGCGACGGCGAGCATGCGGGTGCGCGATGACATGGTCAATGGCTTTGATATCTGCCATGGCGGGCTCGTATTTGCGCTGGCCGATACGGCGTTTGCTTTCGCCTGCAATGCCTACGACAACCTGACCGTTGCGGGAGGCGGCGATATCGAATTCCTGCGCCCGGCGCGCCGCGGAGACCGGCTTTTTGCTGAAGCGCGGGAGGTACACCGTGGCCGTCGGCGCGGCAACTACGCGGTCTCGGTCTATAACCAGGATCGGCAGCTGATCGCCCTGTTTAACGGCCGTTCGGTCAGTCGCGACGAGTCCATGCTCGATAACGGGTAAAGTGATACAAAAATCCTTGAAAAGCCGACAATAACGTGACACATTGACGCGGCACGCAATGGAAAACCAGCTATGTATACACAAGGCCTGGACCAGAAAGGGCAGACAGCAAACAACCGCGGGACGACCGAGTCGCAGGAACAGCTTGCGGCGTTTCAGCGGCGTATCGATGCGGAAGAAAAAATCGAGGCCAAGGACTGGATGCCCGAAGGCTACCGGCGCACGCTGGTGCGACAGATTTCCCAGCATGCTCATTCCGAGATTATCGGTATGCAGCCGGAAGGTAACTGGCTGACGCGTGCGCCGACACTGAAGCGCAAGGCGATCCTGCTGGCGAAGGTGCAGGACGAGGCGGGACACGGGCTGTACCTGTACAGCGCCGGTGAGACACTCGGCACATCCCGTGACCAGATGGTGGGTGACCTCCTGAGCGGCAAGGCCAAGTACAGCAGCATCTTCAATTACCCGACACTGACCTGGGCGGACATTGGCGCGATAGGCTGGCTTGTCGACGGCGCCGCGATCATGAACCAGATTCCGTTGTGCCGCTGTTCTTACGGGCCGTATGCGCGGGCGATGGTGCGCGTCTGCAAGGAAGAAAGTTTTCACCAGCGGCAGGGCTTCGACATCATGCTGGCACTGTCTCGCGGTACCGCGGCGCAGCAGGCCATGGCGCAGGACGCACTGAATCGCTGGTGGTGGCCTTCGATCATGATGTTTGGCCCGAACGATTCGAATTCCCGGCATTCGGCGCAGTCGATGGCGTGGAAAATCAAGCGCTTTTCCAACGACGAACTGCGGCAGAAATTTATTGATGTCACGGTACCGCAAGCCGAATTTCTGGGACTCAAAGTGCCCGATGACGATCTCGAGTTTGACAAGTTGACCGGGCACTACCGATTTGGGGAAATCGACTGGCAGGAATTGAGCGACGTCATCGCCGGCAACGGACCGTGCAACCGGCAACGCATGGCGCGACGCCGCCAGGCACATGACGATGGCGCCTGGGTACGAAAAGCGGCGCAGGCGTATGCAGACAAGCAGGCGGCGAAGAAAGCAGCCTGACCACGAGGTAGATCATGTCTAAAAGGGAATGGCCGCTGTACGAGGTCTTCATTCGCAGCAAGGCAGGCTTGAGCCACCGGCACGCCGGCAGCATTCACGCAGCCGACGACCAGATGGCGCTCGACCACGCGCGCGACACCTATACCCGGCGCTCCGAGGGCGTCAGCCTGTGGGTCGTGCGCTCCAGCGCAATCGTCGCGTCGGACCCGGCCGAGTCGGCAGCGTTTTTCGAACCGGCGAAGGACAAGATCTACCGGCACCCGACGTTTTACGAAATACCTGACGGCGTGGACAACCTGTGAAAAGCGACGACCTGCTGCTGGCCTACGTGACGCGCCTCGGGGACAATGCACTGGTTCTCGCGCAGCGCAAGATCGAGACCGTCACGCTCGGTCCGGAGCTCGAGGAAGAACTGGCCAATGCCAACTTTGCACTCGACTATCTCGGCCAGGCGCGGCTGTTCTACACCCTGGCTGGCGAGTTGGAAAACGCCGGTCGCGACGAAGACGATTTCGCGTTCCTGCGCAGTGACCACGAGTTTCGCAACCTGCTTTTGCTCGAGCAGCCCAATGGTCATTTCGGTGACATGATCGCACGCGACTTCCTGTTCGAATCGTTCTACGTGCTGCAACTCGAAGCGCTGGAACGCTGTCGGCATGCCGGCGTCGCGGCGATCGCGGCGCGCGCTGTCAAGGAAGTGCGATATCACCTGCGCCATGTTGGCAGGTGGCTCGTCCGGCTGGGCGACGGCACTGCGCAGAGCCACGAACGCGCGCAGCGCTCGATCGATGACCTGTGGCGCTTCACCGGCGAGCTGTTTGCAGCCGACGAGATCGACCGGGCGTTCGCCAAGGGCTTCGACGGCCCGGATCTCGAGGCATTGCGCGTGCAGTGGCAACAGGCTGTCGCGGCGGTGCTCGCCGAAGCGACTCTCAAGCAACCGGAAGATGGCTGGATGGCCTCTGGCGGCAAGCAAGGCCGGCACAGCGAGCATTTCGGATACCTGCTGGCGGAAATGCAGCATTTGCATCGCAGCCACCCGGGTGCAACTTGGTAGCGAACAGCCCGACTCGTGAGCAGGTCTGGCAATGGCTGAGCGATGTGCCCGACCCCGAAATCCCGGTGTTGACGATTACTGATCTCGGCATCGTGCGCGGCGTTGCGATCAACGATGATGTGACCGTCGAACTGGCGCCGACTTACACCGGCTGCCCTGCGACCGAGGTGATCGAGCAGAGCGTCATCGACGCCCTGCAGAAGCGCGGCGTTGAACGGGTGTCGATCAGCCGCGTCCTGTCGCCGCCGTGGACGACCGACTGGATTTCTGCAGAAGGCCGCGAGAAGTTGCGTGCTTACGGGATTGCTCCGCCCGAACAGGGCAGTAGCAAGCGGGCATTGCTGCCCGGCGATCACGCTGTGGCGTGCCCGCGCTGTGCATCGACCGATACCCGGCTGGTCAGCGAGTTCGGTTCAACCGCCTGCAAGGCGTCTTACCGGTGTTCGGCTTGTCTCGAGCCGTTCGAATATTTCAAGTGTATCTAGATGCGCCAGTTTCATCCGTTAACGATCAAGGAAGTCCGGCCCGAGACGCGTGACTCGATCCGGGTCTCGCTGGCTGTGCCGGATGAACTGCGTGATGAATATCGCTTCGACCCTGGTCAGCACCTGCCATTCGAGATCCAGCTGGAGGGCAGGAAGGTTCGCCGAACCTACAGCATTTGCTCGGCGCAGGGGGACGAACTCGAGATCGGTATCCGGGTACAACCGGGCGGGCAATTCTCGGAATATGCTGCGAGCAATCTGAAAGCCGGCGACACGATCGCGGCTATGCCACCATCCGGCCAGTTCCGTGTGCAGCTCGACCCGGACCATGCCAGGGACTATGTGGGATTCGCAGCCGGCAGCGGCATCACGCCGATCCTGTCGATGATCAAATCGATACTGTCGATCGAGCCAAACAGCCGCTTCATCCTGTTCTACGGCAACCGCACCCAGGCCACGACAATGTTCATCGAGGACCTGTATGCGCTGAAAAATCGCTACATGGAGCGGTTGCAGCTGAATTTTGTATTCAGCCGTGAGGAACAGGAGTTTGCGCCGATGGCCGGCCGGCTGGATGGCGACAAGGTCCGGGAACTGTACCGGCATTTTGGCGCCGGATTGCGCGCGACGGATTGTTTTGTTTGCGGGCCGGACACGATGATCCACGATGTCACGGAGGCCCTGGTCGACCTGGGCATGCACCGGGATCATGTGCACTACGAGCGTTTCGGTGTGCCGCGCAGGTCGCAGGCAGCGAAACCGGCCATCCAGCCACGCACCGCGGACCACGCAGAAATCACCGTGATTATGGACGGCCACAAGAAAGTCTTCGCGATGGAGCGCGACGATGCGAATATTGTCGACGCGGCTGCCGACCATGGCATCGAGTTGCCGTATTCCTGCAAGGGCGGTGTTTGCGCGACTTGCCGTTGTCACGTCCGTGACGGCGAGGTCAGCATGGATGCCAATTTTGGCCTTGAACCGTGGGAAGTGGAAAAGGGCTTCGTACTGGCCTGCCAGTCACGTCCGGTCAGTGAAAAAGTCACGCTGGACTACGACAAGGTCTGAATTCTGTCGGCATCGCGGCGCTCCGATTGGCGCGTATTCGAAAGCGTCCCGGCTTGCCAGCCGGTAGAATTATACGAATCTATGAGTACCCGAAACGCAAATGCGGAGCCCCTGAGTACCGAAATGAATGCTGAACGGCAGAATTCGTACGACTATGACGACCTGATGCGCTGTGCCATGGGCGAAATGTTCGGCCCGACCAATGGCAAGTTGCCAAAACCGCCGATGTTGATGACGGACCGCATCCCGCTGATCACTGAAGAGGGTGGCAAGTATGGCAAGGGCGAGATCCGGGCAGAGCTCGATATCCGCCCGGACCTGTGGTTCTTCGACTGCCATTTTGAAGGCGATCCGGTCATGCCGGGCTGCCTCGGCCTGGATGCCATGTGGCAACTGGTCGGTTTTTACCTGGTCTGGCTCGGTTTGCAGGGTCGCGGCCGTGCGCTCGGCGTCGGCAAGGTCAAGTTCTCCGGGCAGGTGCTGCCGACAGCCAGGCTGGTCACCCTGCAACTTGATATCAAGCGCATTATTTCGCGTAAACTCAATATGGCGATCGCCGACGGCTCCATGTCGGTCGATGGTCGCGAGATCTACACTGCAGAAGACCTGCGTGTGGGCCTGTTCACCTCAACTGACGATTTCTAGGAATAAATCATGCGGCGTGTGGTCGTTACTGGCCTGGGTGCTGTTTCCTGTATTGGCAACAACCAGGCGGAAATTCTGGACTCCCTGAAAAACGGGCGTTCCGGCATCGTTTTCAACGAGTCGTTTGCCGAGATGGGCTTGCGCAGCCAGGTATCCGGCAGCTGCGATATCGATCTTGCAGAGCACATCGACCGCAAGATCAAGCGGTTCATGGGCGATTCGGCGGCCTATGCCTATGTTTCGATGCAGCAGGCAATTGATGATGCCGGCCTGGATGACGGCGACATTTCCAATGTACGCACCGGCCTGATCGCATCATCCGGTGGCGCGTCCAGCGCCGAGATCGTACGCGCAGCGGACGTGCTACGCAGTCGCGGCGTGCGCAAGATTGGTCCGTACTCGGTGACCAAGACAATGAGCAGTTCGATTTCTGCCTGCCTGGCAACCCCGTTCAAGATCAAGGGCCTGAACTATTCGCTGACATCGGCATGCGCTACGAGCGCACACTGCATCGGCGTCGGCGCCGAGCAAATCCAGTTCGGCAAACAGGACATCGTTTTCGCCGGTGGCGGTGAAGAGCTCGACTGGTCGCTGGCCTGCCTCTTCGATGCCATGGGTGCATTGTCGTCCAAATACAACGACACGCCGGCGACGGCATCACGGCCATACGACGTGACCCGGGACGGTTTCGTTATCGCCGGCGGCGGCGGCATGGTCGTACTGGAAGAGCTTGAGCATGCGAAAGCGCGCGGTGCGAAAATCTATGCCGAGATTGCCGGTTTCGGCTCGACGTCAGACGGCTTCGACATGGTTGCCCCATCGGGCGAGGGCGCGCAACGCTGCATGGAAATGGCGAAAGCGACGGTGGACGCGCCAATAGACTACATCAATACGCACGGCACGAGTACGCCGGTCGGTGACGTCAAGGAACTGGAAGGCATGCGGGCGGTCTTTGGCGACGATGTACCACGATTTGGCTCATCCAAGTCGATGTGCGGTCATTCACTGGGTGCAACCGGCGTGCAGGAGGCAATCCACTGCCTGCTGATGCTCGAGCACGACTTCATCGCGCCATCGATCAACGTCGCGGAACTGGATCCGGAAGCAGAAGGCATGCCGCTGGTGACCGAATGTGTCGAGAATGCCGGCATCCGGACAGCCATGACCAACAGTTTTGGTTTCGGCGGCACCAACGGTACGCTCGTATTTCAGAAACATTGAGCGGCGGGCATAATGCCCGGTATGAATATCGAAACTATCAGTGAAACCCGCTGCTTCGACGGCAGGATGGGTTTTTACCGACACCGCTCGGACGTCAACCATTGCGACATGCAGTTTGCCGTGTATGTGCCGCCGCAGGCCGCATCCGGCAAGGTTCCTGTCCTGACATTCCTGTCCGGCCTGACCTGCACCGAAGAAAATTTCGTCGTGAAGAGCGGCGCACAACGTATCGCCGCGGAACTCGGCATCATGCTGGTGTCGCCGGATACCAGCCCGCGCGGTGAGGGCGTTCCGGATGACCAGGAGGGCGCCTACGATTTCGGCCAGGGTGCCGGCTTCTACGTCAACGCAACTGAAGAACCGTGGTCTGAGCACTACCAGATGTACGACTACATCACGACCGAGCTGCAGTCAGCCGTGTTCGAGAACTTTCCGGGCGATGCCAGTCGACACGGCCTGACCGGTCACTCGATGGGCGGCCACGGCGCATTGACGATCGGCCTCAGGAATCCACGACTGTTTCGTTCGTTGTCGGCGTTCGCACCGATTTGTACGACATTACACAGCCCATGGGGGCAGAAAGCGCTGTCCAACTACCTGGGCGAAGACCGTTCGACCTGGATCAATCACGATGCAGCCGAGGTTGCGCGCAACGTCGGCGACCCGAGCCATTACGACACGATCCTCGTTGACCAGGGTCTTGACGATATCTGGCTGCACGAGCAACTGAAACCCGAGTTGCTGGATGCTGCTTGCGACGAAAGCGGCCTCAACCTGGAGTTGCGCCGCCACGCCGGCTACGACCACGGCTACTATTTCATATCGACCTTCATGGAAGATCACCTGCGGTTTCACGCCGAACGGATTTGTTCCTGAAGTCCTGTCTGCGCACACTGGCCGGCATACTGCTGGTGATGCCGGCGATGGCGGACAATTCGTCGGGCGCGGCCGGTGCATTGCAACCGGATCCGTCGAACGAGTGCTACTCCTGCGAGGCCTGGAACGAGCTGCAGCAACCATTTCGGGTGTACGGCAACACTTATTATGTCGGCATGGCTGGCGTATCTGCCGTCCTGATTGACGGCGGGTCCGAGCTGGTGCTGATCGATGCCGGCTTGCCGCAGTCGGCAAAACACATCGAAGCAAATGTGCGTGCGCTGGGCTTCGACCCGGCAAACATCACGCTGATCCTGCTGTCGCATGCGCATTTTGATCATGCCGGCGGCATCAATGCCATGCAGCGGTACACCGGCGCAGAGGTCCTGGCGAGCCCGGCAGCGGCTGCGGCGTTGCGGCGTGGCGATTTGCTGCCGGACGATCCGCAGTACGACCAGCCTGTCGACGGCCGGTCGTTTCCCGCAGTCCGCAACGTCGTCGCCGTCGAAGACGGATCCGAATATGTCTTCGGTGACGGGGTGGTGCGAGCCATCTCAACACCCGGACATACGCCTGGCGGCATGAGCTGGACGTGGACTTCCTGCGAAGACGGCCGCTGCCTGGCTGTTGTCTACGCTGACAGCATCGGCCCGGTGTCGGTCGACTCGTACCGGTTTTCTGACGGGCTCGGCGACGCAATCGCCCGCAGCGCGAGGATCGTAAGAAACCTCGACTGCGATATCTTTCTCAGTACGCATCCGTTCACCTTCGAAATGCGCAAAAAGTACGAACAGGGCCGGCACGCCTTCATCGACCCCGAAGCCTGCAAGGCCTATGGCGAGGCTACGTTACACAAACTCGAGGAACGACTGGCCGAAGAAGAGGCAGCTTTTGAGTCCGGTGGCTAGGCAGACAAACAAGCCTCACGTCCGGTGTTTCTCCTCGAGAACTTAAGCGCAGCGAAGCGAGCCATTCCGAGGAGGAATGCCGGACGTGAGGCTTGTTTGTCTGCCTAGCCACCAGGCAGCGCGTCGATAAACTGCTCCATCTTCCTGCGTGTCGCAGTGTCCGGCAGTTCACCGTACGCGGCCCCGATGTTGTCGAGCATATTGCGGGCTTTGCTGGTGGCGGGTGTCACGCAGGTCACGGCCGGGTGCGCAATGATGTACTTGAGGAAAAACTGCGCCCAGCTTTCGACGCCGATTTCGGTTGCCCAGCCCGGCAATTCGATGCCGCTGACCCTCGAGAACAGGCGGCTGCGGCCGAACGGAACGTAGATCAACGTGGCAATGCCGAGGTCTTTTGCGAGCGGTAACACCGAGTCAGCCGAGATCCGGTTGTCAATTGCGTAGTCCACGCCGATGAAGTCCAGCGGATAGTCGCGCATCGCTTTCTCCAGCTCCGGGTAGTTGCTGGTTCGTGTCGATGTGGTACCGATATAGCGAATTCTTCCCTCGGCCTTCAGCTCTTCGATGATCGGCATCTGGGTTTCGAGGTCTGCGAGGTTGTGTACCTGGATCAGGTCGATCGGGTCCTTGCCAACGTGCCGGAACGATTGTTCCAGTTGTTCCCGGGCCAGCCGGGGATCGGCTTGGCCGCCGCCGCGACCGGCAACATTGACCTTGGTTGCCCAGAATACCGTTTCTGTCCTGGCCGAGTCCTGCACGATCTGGCCGGCGACGGCCTCGGACGCGCCGTAGCCTGGCGCCGTATCGAATACCGTGCCGCCGTTGTCGAACATGGCGGCAAGCACGCTGCGCAGTGCGCTGATATCTTCGCTCTGGGCGACCTGGCGAAACGTGGCCGAGCTGCCGAGGCCCACGACTGGCAGTGCCTCGCCGCTTGCCGGAATTTCGCGCGTGATGATTTCGCTGGTCTCGATTGCGCGCAGCACACCCGCAGGCAGCGCACATGCTGCACTCATGATTGCCATGTTTTTCAGGTATTTGCGTCGGGTCAGCATATTCGTCAAGCCTCCATGGTTGGCGGGAAAGCGGTTGCGGCGTGATGTTCGTGCGCACCTCGGTGGCTGCCGAAAGGCATCATCGCTGCCAGCCCAATCAAGATTACAATGATTCCGGCTGCCTGGCGCAGGATTTTCCGCCGCCGCAGGCGGCCGAGGAGCCCGGCGGAAGTGCCGGCCAGCAGCAGCGCCGGCAGCGTCCCCGACCAGAAAGCCAGCATGATGACTGCACCGTGACTCGCGCTGCCGGATGTTGCTGCTATGGCGACGGCGCTATAGACGAGGCCACAGGGCAACGCACCCCAGACGAAACCGCCCGCCAACGCACGCATCGGTGTCGTTGCCGGCAGAATGTGCTTTGCAAGGCGCGAAACTTTCTGCCAGAGACCGGCGCCCGCAGACTCGAGAAACCGGGTCAGCTGCCAGTCAAACAGCAGGTTCAGGCCGATCGCAATGACGAGGATGGCTGCCAGGAAACGTAACAGCATCAGCCCGGTCTCGATACCGGCAACCTTGGTCAGAACTGCGCCACCAACGCCGGCGATACCGCCGAGCACGGCGTAGAACAAGCCACGGCCAAGGTTGTAAAGAAAACGTCGCAGCCAGGCGCCGGGGACTGGCAGGCTCGTTGCAGGTCCTTCGAACAGGACTACGATGGCGCCGCACATGCCGAGGCAGTGACTGCTGCCGAAAAACCCCGCAAGGACTGCGGTCGCCATTGCCAGTTCCAGCGTCACTGCTGGTGCCGGTCGGCTGGCGAATCGGTATCGTCCTGCGGCTTGCTGTCATCATCCATGATCACCGAGATGCCCGGGGAATCGAGGTCGTCGAACTGGCCTGAGCCTACCGCCCAGAAAAACGCCGCGACGGCCCCGCCCAGCAGCAGCAAGCCCAGTGGAATCAGAAGGTACAGGATGTCGATGCGAAGCCCTCCGACAGCAACTACAGGCGCAATGCGTTAAAAACGACGAGTAGTGAACTCAATGACATGCCGACCGCGGCCATCCACGGCTGCAGCAGGCCGCTGACGGCGAGCGGTATCGCCGTCGCATTGTAAAATATAGCCCAGGCGATGTTCTGTCGAATGATTCGCTGTGTTTTTGTCGCAACGTCGGCGGCACGCAGGATGCCGCCGAGATCGCGTCCCAATGAAACCGCATCGGCGCTGGCGCGCGCCAGCGCGGTGCCGCTATCGAGCGCAATTGAACTGTCGGCGGCGGCCAGCACCGGCGCGTCATTGATGCCGTCACCAACCATGATGACCGGCAGCCCCGCCTGCCGAAGCTGCGCCAGGATGTCGAGCTTGGCCGGCGGCGTAAGTTCCGCGTGCCAATGCTCAATGCCAAGCTGCCCGGCGACGCTGGCGACTGATGGACTGCGGTCGCCGCTGGCAATCACAAGCCGGTAGCCGCGGTCCCGCAATTGCGAAATTGCAGTCGTTGCATCGTGACGCAGCTCGTCGGCGATTGAAAAAGCAGCGAGTACCGCCGTCGTGTTACCAAGGAAGACTTCAGTTTGTGTCGATTCAGGCGCTAGCCCGGCAACAGATGTGCCACTCGGCTCGGCAACGAAAGCTGCGCTGCCAATTCGATAGCGTTCGCCGGCAAGAGTGGCCTCGACGCCGAAGCCGGGGATAACCTCGATGTCCTCCGGCATGCCTTCGGCCGCATCGTAATGTGCCGCAAAAGCGCGGGCGAGCACGTGTTCCGACGCGGTTTCCAGCGCGGCGGCTATACGCAGCGCGGACGTTGCGTCGAGTCGGCCCGCCAGGACACGGGTATCGAGAACGACCGGCCGGCCAGCCGTCAGCGTACCGGTCTTGTCGAATACGATCGTGCAGGGTTGGCCCAGGACCGCAAGGATACGTGACCGCACCAGCAGGAAACCGTTTTTAGCGAGCCGCGACGCGGCGGCGGCGAGCGCCGCAGGCGTTGCCAGCGCCAGCGCACACGGACAGGTGACAACGAGCGTCGCCAGTACAATCTCGAAGCTGCGCGACGGGTCCAGCAGGTACCAGGCGACGCCGGTCAGTGCGGCAACTGTCAAAACGGCCACCACGAAACGGGTTGCTATTCGATCAGCGAGCAGGGCGATTGGCGGGCGATCTGCGCGCGCCCTCTCGAGCATGCGGCCAATTTCTGCAAGACTGGTGCTGGCACCGACCCGCGTTACACGCACGGTCGCATTTCCCGCGCGGGTGACAGCACCGGCAAACACCGGGTCGCCCGGCTTGCGCAACACCGGGCGGGACTCGCCACTCAACAGGGATTCGTCTGTCTCGAGGCTGCCTGACAGGACCTCGCCGTCGACGGGTATGACGTCCCCCGGCACGATACTGACGAGATCGTCGACCCGCAGGCGATCGAGTGCGACCTTGACCGGCTCGCCTTGCTGCAGCCGGATCGCTGTGTCAGGCAACAACTGCGCCAACGCTGTTGCATGGTCGCCGGAACGGTGCCGTGCGCGCATCTCGAGAAAGCGGGTTGCGCTGAGAAAGAACACGAACATTGCGACGGAATCGAAATAAACTTCACCCTGGCGTGTCAGCGTCGCATAGGCCGACGCCATAAAGGCGGCGATGATCGCGATGGAAACCGGCAGGTCCATTCCCGGTGTCCGTGCCCGCAGGCCGCGCCAGGCGCTCGCGAAGAAGGGCCGGGCGGAGTACAGGACGATCGGCACGGTGACGAGCAGGCTGATGAGGCGCAGGAAGTGCTGCATGCCCGCGTCGATTCCGAAATAGTCACCGGCGTACAGTGCGACCGCAAACATCATGACCTGCATCCCGGCAGCGGCCGCGACAATCAGGCGTTTCAGGGCCTGCCGATGCTCCGCAATCTGCAAGTCGCTGCTGCTGCCGATGCTGACCGGTGCCGGCTTGAATCCAATCCGGGCGATGGCGCCAAGCAGCCCGCTGAACGGCAACTCGGAATGCGCCCAGCGAATGACCGCACGTCGCACCGCGGGATTGATATCGACCGTCTCGATCGCCGGTACCTGCTGCAAGGCTTTTTGCAACAGCCAGACGCAGGCGGAGCAGTACATCCCCCCTATATCGACCGAAACTTCGGCTTGCGGGCCGTTCCGGCTGACATAGCGGTCGAGTAGGTCGACATCGTCGTAATGTGCCCACCCGGTTTCCTCCGGGGTGAGGTCGACATCCTCGCCGGGCGTTGTCCTGAACCGGTAAAATGCGTTCAGGCCGCTGTTGTCGATAAACTCGGCTACCGCTTTGCAACCGAGGCAACACATGGGCTGTAAGCGGCCATCGAGCTCTGCTGTTACGGGCTCTCCCGGCGGCAGTGGATCACCACAGTGGAAACAGGCGTTGCTTGCGCTCACTAAACCGGACGTTGTGCGGCGCTTTCACAGGTAACGCTTTGGCTTGTTGTCGAGTCGCTTACCAGTATGTGCGGGCGGCTGATCGCCAGGTAGATAGTGACCAGGCAGCCGATGACGGTCGCGGCCGGGATCGCGATAAGCAACCAGACCCAGGGGTTGCGATGCCAGGCATTGTCTGCCACTTAATATTCCTCCGCAGGACCGCGAAAACGGCTTTCCTCAACCACCTTGATATTGCTGCCATCGGTGCTCGTCAATGTAAAGCGGATGATATTGCCACCTGCTGCATTTTCGTGCGGCACCGTGACCGCCACGGGCACCGTCACTACCGACTCGCCGGCTACGGCAAGCTCGGTGTCGGTACGCAGCTGGATACCGTCGAGACCGCTGACGTCAAGGTCGTACCTGTGGTCTTCATTGTGCTTGTTAATGATACGAATCGTAAAGCTGTTCTCGATCCCCTGGCGGCCGACATCGCGATACAACGCATTGCGGTCTCGAATCACGTCCATGATGGTCGGCTTGCGCAATGCCATCGAGGCAACCATGCTGGCCAGCAGCACGACGAGAATGCCCGAATAGACGACAGTTCGCGGACGGATCAGTCGATACGACTTGTGTTCCAGCGCACGTTCGGTGCTGTAGCGGATCAGGCCGCGCGGTGAGCCGACCTTGTCCATTACCGTGTCACAGGCATCGATACAGGCCGCACAGGCGATGCATTCGTATTGCAGCCCTTCGCGGATGTCGATGCCGGTCGGGCACACCTGAACACACATCGTACAGTCAATGCAGTCACCGAGGCCCTGGGCCTCTGCATCCGAGCCACGCCGGCGGCTGCCGCGCGGTTCACCGCGTTCCGTGTCATAGGAAATGATCAGCGTGTCCCGATCAAACATTGCGCCCTGGAAACGCGCATACGGGCACATGTACTTGCAGACCTGTTCGCGCATGAAGCCGGCATTGCCATAGGTAGCGAAGGCGTAAAACAACAACCAGAACACCGTCCAGGCATTGGCCTCGAAGCTGGCAAGGTCGGCTGCGAGTTCGCGTACCGGCGTGAAGTAGCCGACGAAACTGAATCCCGTGAACAGTGCCAGCGTGACCCAGAGAAACTGTTTCAGGACCTTCTTCCGAATCTTTTCAGCAGTCCACGGCGCCCTGTCGAGCTTTATCCGCTTGCTGCGATCGCCTTCCACCGCCCTTTCGATCCAGGTGAACGCCTCGGTCCAGACTGTTTGCGGGCAGGCGAAGCCACACCACAGCCTGCCGGCGATCGCCGTGAAAAAGAACAGGCTGACTGCGAGGATTATCAGCAGCAGCGCAAGGTAAACGAAGTCCTGCGGCCAGAGTGTCATGCCAAAAATGTAGAACTTGCGCGCCGGCAGATCGAACAGCACAGCCTGGCGATCGTCCCACAGCAGCCAGGGCCCGCCGTAAAAAGCACCGAGCAATACGATCATTGCGATCCGCCGGAGCGTCGCGAAGCGGCCTTTCACCTCGCGCGGGTAGACCTTGTCCTCGCTGCGATAGAGCGCACCATACTCGTAGTTGTTGCCCGGTTTGCCGGCCATGACTAGCGCCTTGCTGCCTGTGACCCCGGACCGGTGCGCTTTCGCCGCACGAGTCGCAGCGTCAGCCAGCCGGCCGCCCAGCCGTTGGCCCACAGGAAAAAGAACCCGATCGCATAACCGGCGTTGCGGCTTTCGATAAAGGCAACGTTGATCGAATCGACGATCAGCAGCGGGTCAACAAAGGCAAACAGCAGCATCGTGAATGCCGCCGCGACGAGGAACGAAATCCAGGTCAGGACGGCATATTTCTGGGTATCACGTGACCATTCACCTTCCATGCCGCAAGCACCGCCTACGGGTTGGATAGGCTGTATACATAGGCGGCGAGAATCCGGGCCCGGTCGGCACCGATCAGGTCGCCATGCGCCGGCATCACGCCGTTGCGCCCTTCCAGCAGCGTCTTGCGAATGGCCTGTGGAGAGCTGCCGTATAACCAGGTATCGTCGACGAGACTGGGTGCACCGAGCACCTGGTTGCCGGTACCGGTCGGGCCGTGACAGGCAACACACAAGGTCATGTACCTGGCGTGCGCCGGGGAATCCTGGTCGAGGCCGTCCTGCATCGATTGCACGTAGCTGACCATCTCGTCGACACCCTGGTCACCGCCCAGCGCAGCGCCCAGCGCCGGCATCACGCCGCTGCGGCCATTCAGGATGCTCTGTTCGATTTGCTGCGGTGATCCGCCATACAGCCAGTCATCGTCGGTCAGGTTCGGGAAGCCGCGGGCACCCATGGCGGTTGAACCGTGGCACTGCGAACAGTAGTTCGCATACAGGCTGGCGCCGACACCGAGCGCTGCCGGGTCCCTGGCAAGGTCCGCGAAGTCCTGTTCGGCAAACGCCGCGAACATCGGTCCGTATTCGGCTTCGGCTGCGGCCACTTCGGCTTCATATTGCTGTTCCTGGCTCCAGTCACCGACACCCTCAAAGTCCCCCATGCCCGGGTACCAGACGAGGTACAGGGCCGACCAGATGACAGTGAGAATGAACAGCCAGAACCACCACATGGGCAACGGGTTGTTCAGCTCACGAATATCCTCATCCCAGACGTGTGCCTCGGACTCGGCGATTTCCTCTTTCGACGCACGTTGTTTGTTGGCGTAGGTGACCACCCAGAAACAGGCCACCAGTGTGGCTACGGTGCCAATGATCACGTACCAGCTCCACGCGTTACTCATGCGTTGTGCTCCTTTTCGATTTCTTCAGGCGGCAACCGACCATCGTCGTCTGCCAGTGGCAGCTGTGCTGCCGCGTCGTACTCCGTCTTGCGTTTGCGGCTCCAGCTCCATGCCCACAGGCCGAGGAACAGCAGCAGGATTGCCAGTGTAATCAAGCCTCTGACGGTTCCGATATCCATGTCACTCGCCTAACGCGCAGACCTGACGATGCCGAGGTTTTGCAAATAGGCAATCAGGGCATCCATCTCGGTCTTGCCGGCGACGCTTTCGGCGGCCGCCGCGATCTGCTCGTCGGTGTACGGGTCGCCGAGGAACTGCAGTGCGCGCATCCTGGCCGCGATGTCGTCGCCATCGAGCATGGCATCCTGCAGCCACGGGTAGGCGGGCATGTTTGACTCCGGTACGACGTCACGCGGATTGATCATGTGGATACGGTGCCAGTCGTCGCTGTAACGCCTGCCGACGCGGGCGAGGTCCGGGCCGGTTCGCTTGGATCCAAACTGGAATGGGCGGTCGTAGACGAATTCCCCGGCCACCGAGTACGGTCCATAGCGTTCTGTCTCACTGCGAAACGGCCGAATTTGCTGCGAATGACAGCCATAGCAACCTTCGCGCACATAGATGTCCCGTCCCGCAAGTTGCAGGGCGGGGTACGGCTCAACGCCCTCGTAGGGCTCGGTTGCATCGGCGCTGACCATCAATGGCAGGATTTCGATCAGGCCGCCGATGCTGATCACGATCACGATCAGGACGGCCATCAGGTTGACGTTTTTTTCTATGACTTCATGTTTCATGCCGCTAACCTCACGCCGGCTGGATGACGGCGACAGGTTCGGGTTTGACCCGCCTGATCGTCATGTAAACGTTGTAAACCATCACCAGCATGCCGGTGAAGAAGATCAGTCCACCGAGCAGGCGAATGCCGTAGTACGGGTAGGTGAACTTGATGCTCTCGATGAACGAATAGGTCAGCGTGCCGTCGTCGTTCAGCGCCCGCCACATGAGGCCCTGGGTTATGCCGGAAATCCACATCGAAACGGCATACAACACGACGCCGATTGTCGATGTCCAGAAATGCACGTCGATGAGTCGGGTCGAGTACATGCCGGCCTTGTTGAACAGCCGTGGAATCAGGCAGTACATCGAGCCGATTGTCATCATGGCGACCCAGCCCAGGGCGCCCGAGTGCACGTGGCCGATGGTCCAGTCCGTGTAGTGCGACAGAGCATTCACGGTCTTGATTGACATCATCGGACCCTCGAACGTCGACATGCCGTAGAACGACAGCGACACGATCATGAATTTGAGGATCGGATCGGTGCGCAGCTTGTGCCAGGCGCCGGACAGCGTCATGATGCCGTTGATCATGCCGCCCCAGGACGGTGCCAGCAGGATGATGGAAAACACCATGCCCAGGGACTGGGCCCAGTTCGGCAACGAGGTGTAGTGCAGGTGATGCGGGCCGGCCCACATGTAGATCGCGATCAATGCCCAGAAATGCACCACCGACAGCCGGTAGGAATAGATCGGTCGTTGTGCCTGCTTTGGTACGAAGTAGTACATCATGCCGAGGAAGCCTGCCGTCAGGAAAAAGCCCACGGCATTGTGGCCATACCACCACTGCATCATGGCATCGACGACACCGCTGTAAATCGGGTACGACTTCCACAGCGAGACCGGCACGGCAAGGTTGTTGAAGATATGCAATACGGCGACCGTCAGGATATACGCGCCGTAGAACCAGTTGGCGACGTAGATGTGCTTGACCCGGCGGCGTCCGATTGTGACAAAGAAGACGATCGCGAAAGACACCCAGACGACAGCGATCAGCAGGTCGATAGGCCATTCGAGTTCTGCGTATTCCTTGCTCTGCGTGATTCCCAGCGGCAGCGTGATTGCCGCCAGCACGATAACGAGTTGCCAGCCCCAGAAGGTGAATGCGGCCAGCTTGTCAAATGCGAGCCGCACATGGCAGGTTCGCTGCACCACGTAGTAGGCCGTAGCAAACAGTGCCGAACCGCCAAACGCGAAAATCACAGCGTTGGTATGCAGCGGGCGCAGGCGGCTGTAGGTCAGCCAGGGCACATCCATGCTCAGCTGTGGCCAGATCAGCTGTGCCGCAATGATAATGCCGACGAGCATGCCGACCACGCCCCAGACCACGGTCATGATCGCAAACTGGCGTACAACCTTGTCGTTGTAACTCGATTGAAGGTCCATAATGTATTTGCCTTAGCTAAGTCGTTATTTTTCGGGCTTATCTTGCCAGACGCGACGATGTCAGAGACATTCTGTCCTCGCCATAGGCACAAACCGCTATTTTATTTGTTGCGCGGTGTTGCTGTCACGCCTGCCTCGTGACGTGGGAAATCGCTGGCATCGATTGTTTCCAGGTATCCCTGCCAGGCACCGTAGCCGATGACCGGCAGAATAATCACCAGGCCGATGAACGCCGTCAGTGCACCGACCGTCAGTCCCAGAACGATCAGGGCGAGCCAGATCATCATCGCGAGCTTGTTGCGCAGTACCGCGTTGATCGACGTGACGATTGCCGTGACGCTGTCGACATCGCGATGCACGATCATTGGTAGCGCAAACGCGCTGGCGGAAAAAGTCACGATAGCGAAGAAAGCGCCGACGATGGTGCCGACAGTGAGATAGCCGGCGAGCTCGGAAAAATCCGGGTTGCCAGACGTCGGCAGGAACACGCTGACCATGGCGCCGGCCCTGGCCCAGACCATGAAAATGACCAGTAATGCCAGGGCGAAAACCATCTCATTGCCCAGGTAACGCCTGAACGCTGCGCGCAAACTGCGCCGCAACAGGGGCTGTTGGCCACGTTCGAGCTGCGCACGGATGGCGTACAGGCCGATGCAGGTGAGTGGTGCCAGGAATGCGAAGCCGCCGATCATTGCCAGCATCAGCCACTGGCTGCCATAGGCCCAGGCGACATAGGACACCAGGCCCATCGTCGCTGCCATGAAAATGCCGTAGGCGGCGCTTTGCCGCGGCGCCTGCCTGAAATCCGCCCAGCCTTTCTGTAGCCAGCCAAGCGGTGCAAGCGGCGCAATTTTCCTGCAGGGTGCCGCGAACGGCATCGTCGATCGGTCGAACGTTGCGGGTTCTTCTTCAGTCGTCATACTGATCGTATCCAGGCGGCTGCCCCGGGCCGGTTGCTACTCATTATAGGGGACGCCACGAATTCCGCAGCAGTCCGTCACGAATACGGCTGTCGCGCCGGTGTCTGCCGGTATAATTGCCGAATCCGCCGGGGCGATGGACAGGTTTTATGGACGCGACCGAAAAAAGAGCAATCGAATCCGAAACCTGGTTTCAGACGCTGCTCGATTCTGCGCCGGATGCAATGGTCATCGTCAATGCAGACGGCGAAATCGCAACGGTTAACAACCAGGCACTGGCGATGTTCGGCTACGACCGGGCCGAACTGCAGGGCCACAAAATCGAGAAACTGATGCCGGCGGAGCTGCGGTCGCGCCATGAAGCACACCGGGCGAACTACGTGGCAGACCCCAAAGTCCGGCTCATGGGCGTGGGATTGGAGCTGCTGGCGCAACGCAAGAACGGTGACGTATTCCCGGTGGAGATCAGCTTGAGCCCGGTGCAACTGGAGTCAGCCTTTTTTGTCTCCAGCGTCATACGCGACGTTTCCGAGAGAAAGAAGATGGAGCGGGAAATCATCGCGGCACGCCGGGAAGCGGAGCGGGCAAACCGGGCCAATAGCGCATTCCTGGCGGCAGCCAGCCACGACCTGCGGCAGCCCGTACAGGCGCTGAGCCTGTTAAACGGTGCGCTACGACGCACGGTGACCGATTCGCGCGCACTTGAAATGATCGATCACCAGGAGCATTCGCTGACGGCGATGACAAATCTCCTGAATTCGCTGCTGGACATCAGCCGGCTCGATGGCGGTGCCATCCAGCCCGAACTGGAGGATTTCCCGATGCAGCAGCTGATCGACCGCCTGTCGGCGGAGTTCGCTCGCCAGGCGCACCAGAAAGGACTGGAATTTTCGGCGGAGTCCTGTGGAGCGCGGGTCAGGAGCGACCCGAACCTCCTGGGCGAAATCATCCAGAACCTGGTATCCAATGCGATCCGGTACACCGACAAAGGTAGCGTACGGCTACGCTGCGTCGAATCGGGCAATCGCTGCGAGATTCGCGTGGAGGATACCGGCGTCGGGATCGAGGCTGACGAGATCGACCGGATATTCGAGGAATTTCACCAGGTCAAAATGCCCGGTGCGACCAAGGAAGGCTTCGGTCTCGGCCTGGCGATCGTCCGCAGGCTGACGGACTTGCTGGGCCACGAGGTTGCGGTCGAGTCGACGCCCGGTGAGGGTTCCTGTTTCACGCTGGCAGTTCCTGTTCTCGACGCTGCCGCGTCGCCGGAGCGGGTACCGGCTGCAGAAGACCAGGCGGTCGTGGGTCATGCCACCGGCGTCGTTGTGCTGATCGAAGACGACACCAATGTCGCCAATGCCTGGAGCTTGTTGCTGCTGGCCGAAGGGTTCGAGGTCGAAGTCTGTGCATCCGTTGCCGATGTCAGGACGCTGATCGGGCAGCTGGGCGAACAGCCGGTCCTGCTGGTATCGGACTTCTACCTGCTCGACGGTTCAACCGGTGTTGAAGCTGTGTCCATGGTCCGGCGGCATTACGACGCCGAGATACCAGCCTTTATTGTCACGGGCGATACGTCAAAGATAGTGACCGAAGCGCGCCTGCTGGATAACTGTGCCTTGCTGAGCAAGCCGGTCAACGCGGCGCAAATGCTCGCTGCGGCAAAATTTGCGGCCAGCAGCGGCCAGGTCCCGTCGAGCTAGCTGTCCGTTATTGCCACGGAAGCGGCGATTTGCTGATGGCAACGCTGACCACGTAGGTAAAGGTCACGACGGCGCCGACAAACGCGATCTGCCGAACGCGCGCGCTGCGACCGTGCCGCAGCGCGATTGCACCGAGGACGATATAAACGGCCAGGCCTGCAAACTTGGCGAGCAGCCAGTGATTTTGCAGCAGGTCGAGGTGCAGCCGCACAACCATTGCAATACCGGTCGCCAGAAACAGCGTATCGATAACGTGCGGCAAGGTACGCGTAACGCGGTGGTGTATCCGTGGAGACGAGCGCGCCAACCAGGCGTAACGCAGCACAAAGCCCGAGATAGTCAGCAAGGCCAGGAACTGGTGCAGGTTCTTCATATTGCAGTTCTTCTACGCAACTTCCGCTATTCGATAAGGGTTCCTACCTATAGTTTTCCAAACAGCAGTTCGAAAGGATCAGTGTAGCTTACGACGAGATTCCGTCGGTACCGCATATGCTGACTCGGACAATGAGATCTTGCCTGACCTCTGCACCATTGCTGACAGTGGGGTTCGTCGTGATCGGCCCGGTTTGCCCGCACGCTGCGGCAGCCGAGGATACCGCGATTGACCAGGTTGTCGTTGTTGCGCACAAGGACGAGCGACCCCTGCGCGAGATTGCGTCAAACGTGACAGTCGTAACGCGGGCCGACCTGAACGACCAGGTCGCTACATCAATCAACGACGTGCTGCGCTACGTGCCCGGAATTGACTACGAGGCAGCAGGAACCCGCTTCGGCACCGAAGGCATCAATATACGAGGGATCGGCGGCAATCGGGTCGCCATTGTCGTCGATGGTGTGCCGCTATCGGACCACTTCGATGTGGGCAGCTTTTCCAACGCAACCCGGGATTTCATCGACGCCGGCCTGATACAGAACGTTGAAATACTGCATGGTCCGGCCTCGGCACTGTACGGCAGCTCGGCCATCGGTGGTGTCGTGGCCGTGCAAACCCCCGATCCGTTCGATCTCGCGGGCCAGGACGGTCTCGGCGGGGAGGTGCTTGCGACCTGGCAAGCTTATGACAGCAGCGCCCATTTACAGGGCATGGTCGGAATGGGCAGCCGCTCACTCGGGTTCATGGCCGGCGTCAGCCTGCACGACGGCCAACAGGTCGAGTCGGCCGCAGCAGCGGACTCGCTGGATCGCAGGGACACTGAGCGGCAGACCGTTTTGCTGAAACTTCTCGGCGATGATCGTCACGGCAACACCTGGCGCGGCGAATACATTCACCAGCGATCCGATACCAGGTCCGACCTGAATTCCCTGCTCGGCCAGGGACGCTATCGCACGACGACTGCGCTGGAGGGCGACGATCTCTACGACATCGACCTCGTCATTGTGGCCTATGAATTCGGTGCGGCGGATAGCTGGATTGACGACGGAGTTGTGCGCGGTTTCTTCGAGATCGCGACGGTAGAGCAGGACACGCTGGATGAGCGCGCGGCAGCCGCAAGCCCGGTGTCGATCGATCGCTTCTTTTCCTTCGAGCAGGAAATCTCGGGTCTTGAGGTCAATCTCTGGAAGGAGCTTGAGACAGCAGCAGTCCATCATCGCCTCGGTTTCGGGGTCGAATATCGGCAACGCGAGACGGAAGAATATCGCGATGGATTGTCGACCGACCTCACGACCGGGGAGCAGACCAGCAACCTCCTCGGCGAGCAGTTTCCTTTGCGTGATTTTCCGCTGTCCACAACCCGCGAGACGGCAGCCTATATCGAAGACACGATGTCTGTCGGCAAGTGGACACTGATTGCGGCACTGCGAGCGGATCGCTTCGAGCTGTCCCCGAGCCAGGATCCGATGTACCTGGAGGACTACCCGTTTGCCGAGCTGGTATCGATTGACGAGTCCGAACTGTCGCCCAAAGCGGGCGTGATATACCACGCCAGTGGTGCACTCGATATCTATTTGCAGTATTCGCACGGCTTCCGCGCACCACCTTATGCGGATGCCAACATTGGCCTCGAAGTCCCCTTTTTCAACTATCGCGCGATCCCGAATCCGGACCTCAGGTCGGAAACATCAGATGGCTTCGATCTCGGGCTGCGCTGGAACGGTGCGCGATCGACCGCGCGCCTCTCGGTGTTCGATACGCGCTACGAAAACTTCATCGAATCCAAGGTACGACTGGGCGAGGACCCGGTCAGCAGCCGGGTCCTGTTCCAGTCACAGAACCTGCGCGAAGCCCGGATTCGCGGGCTGGAGGCGGGTTTTTCGACAGGGCTGGGCGGGGCATGGTCGCTCGATGGCTCAGCCTACTACGCGCACGGCGAAAACCGTGAAACGGGCGAGCCACTGAACTCGGTTGGTCCGGCACAGGCGGTAGTCGGGTTGGCATGGAGCTCGGCAGACGCCAATCGCGAGCTGCGGCTCAAGACTACGCTGACGGATAGCTGGTCCGAACGCAACGAATCCGGTGGCGAACTGTTCAAACCGGACGGCTATGTCGTTCTTGACCTGTTTTTTTCCCAGCGTCTCGGAACGCGCACGATGTTGCGGGCCGGCATTCACAACTTGACGGACAGAATCTACTGGAACTGGGCTGACGTGCGTGGCCTCGGCCCGGACGATCCGCTGCTGCCATACCTGGCGCAGGCGGGAACAAGCGCTTCTGTCAGCATCAACATCAACTGGTAATTAACGACCTGGAGTCAGGCAAATGCAATATAGAAAATTGGGGAATGTGGTTATCGTCTTGCTGCTGGTAGTGTGCTGTGCCGGATGCTCCCGGGGCGGGCAAGCGGTGGCAGCACCGGCCGACGATTCAGCGGTACACGATGCCGAAGTCTCGGCGGCTGGTATGTCCGATGTCCTGGCGCGGGGCGAAAAGGCCTATCTCGCGAACTGCTCGGCCTGCCACCAGCCGAACGGGCAGGGCCTGGCCGGTGCGTTTCCGCCGCTGGCACAGTCCGACTTTCTGCAGGGTGATCGCAAGCAAGTCATGAGTGCCGCGTTGTTTGGACTGTCCGGACCGATCACGGTGAACGGGGTGGAATACAACGGCGTCATGCCAAGCCTCGGACACCTGGAAGACGCGGAACTGGCGGCAGCGCTCACCTATGTCTTTGCTTCCTGGGGCAACAACGGTGCCGCTGTCAGTGTTGAAGAAGTTTCCGCGCTGCGTGCAGAGCTTGGCCAACAGGACCGGGCCGCAGGTCAGCGCCACATGGGCGCAACCGAAGGCGAGTTGAAATACCAGGGCGCGCCGTCGGCGATCTCCGGCGAAGAAACGCGCCAGGTCATGGCGGCCGGCGGTCCGGTACTCAGCGAAGCGGAGTTCGCTACGGCCACGCAGTTGTACTTCGAGCGCTGCGCCGGTTGCCACGGGGTCCTGCGCAAAGGCGCAACCGGCAAACCGCTGACACCGGACATTACGAAGGAAAAGGGCACCGACTACCTGAAAGCCCTGATTACCTACGGGTCGCCGGCCGGCATGCCAAACTGGGGTACGTCGGGTGAGATGACCGACGCCGAGATCGATATCATGGCGCGCTTCCTGCAACAGGAACCACCGGCACCGCCAGAGTTCGGGATGCCCGAGATGATGGCAAGCTGGAAGCTGATGGTAGCGCCGGAGGATCGACCGAAGAAGCCGCAGCACGACCGCAACATAGACAACTTTTTCTCGGTAACGCTGCGAGATGCCGGCCAGGTCGCCATCATCGACGGGGATACCAAGGAAGTCGTCAGCATCGTGCCGACGGGTTACGCGGTGCACATATCGCGTCCGTCGGCGTCCGGCCGTTACATGTATACGATCGGCCGCGATGCCAAGGTCGACATGATTGATATGTGGATGGATCCGCCAGCGATTGTTGCCGAGATCAAGGTTGGCCTCGAAGCGCGCTCGGTAGAGACGTCCAAGTACAAGGGATACGAGGACAAGTACGCCATTGCCGGTGCCTACTGGCCGCCGCAATACGTCGTGATGGAAGGCGACACGCTGAAACCGCTGAAGATCGTGTCCACGCGTGGCATGACAGTCGATACGCAGGAGTACCATCCGGAACCCAGGGTCGCGGCGATCGTTGCATCGCACGAACATCCGGAGTTTATCGTCAACGTCAAGGAAACCGGGCATATCCTGCTGGTTGACTATAGCGACATCGACAGCCTGTCCGTTACCGACATCGGTGCGGCCAAATTCCTGCATGACGGCGGCTGGGACCGCAGCAAGCGCTATTTCCTGACAGCGGCCAACCAGTCGGACAAGGTTGCCGTCGTCGATTCGCGCGACCGTGAACTCGAAGCGCTGGTCGACGTTACGAAAACGCCGCACCCGGGACGTGGCGCCAATCTGGACGATCCGGAGTATGGCCCCGTATGGGTGACCAGCGCCCTTGGCAACGCCAACATCACGTTCCTCGGAACGGATCCCGAAGGTCACCCTGACCATGCCTGGAAAACGGTGCGCATTCTCGATGGCATGGGCGGCGGCTCGCTGTTCGTCAAGTCGCACCCCAGCTCGGGCAACCTGTGGGTCGATGCGCCGCTGAATCCGGACGAATCCATCAGCCAGAGTGTCGCTGTATTTGATATCAACGACCTCGATGCCGGATTCGAAGTATTGCCAATCGGCGCCTGGGCAGAACTCGGAGAAGGGCCGAAACGAATCGTGCAACCCGAATACAACAAGGCAGGTGACGAGGTGTGGTTCTCGGTCTGGAGCGGCAAGGAACAGGAATCGGCCATCGTTGTTGTGGACGACAAGACCCGCAAGCTCAAGGCTGTCATCAAGGGTCCGGAAATGGTGACGCCAACCGGTAAGTTCAACGTATACAACACACTGAATGACATCTACTGATGCGCAGGCTGTCGGTAGTTCTGCTCCTGGTCACCGCGGTTTCAGTCGCGGCCCAGGAGCAGGCGCAACCGGAGGATCCGGCGGCAGACGATGACATCGTGACGGCGTTGATGTCGGGCGACCTGTTCCTTGGTCTTCGCGGCCGCTACGAGTTCGTCGATGACGACGGATTCGAAAAGGACGCCAATGCGACAACAACGCGCCTGCGGTTGAACTACAGGACCGGTAGCTGGAAGAACCTGACCGGGTTCGTTGAATTCGACCATGTCTTCAATGTGCTGCTGACGGACTACAATTCGGGTGCCGGCACCAGTCCGGGAAAGACAGAGTACCCGGTGATCGCCGACCCCGATGGTTCGGACCTGAACCAGTTGTACCTGGACTATGCATTCGACCCAAAGTGGAACTTGCGAGTCGGCCGACAGCGAATCCTGCTGGACAACCAGCGCTTTGTCGGCGGTGTGGGCTGGCGCCAGAATGAGCAGACCTTTGATGCTGTCACCGCGACAACCACAGCATTGGAAAATACAACGATTTTCTACAGCTATGTCGGCCAGGTACGGCGCGTATTCGGCCAGGCTGTGAGTGCCGGGCAGGCCAATGTTGATACGCATCTGCTGAATGCAAGGTTCGATCTTGCTGACGACTGGTCCGTGACGCCGTACGTTTACCGGATTGATGACGATGACACGCCGGCTTTCTCGACATTGACGATCGGCGCCCGGGCCAAAGGCAGTCTTTCGATCGGCGCCAGCAAGCTGGACTTGCTGGCCGAGTATGCGGCGCAATCGGACTCGGGCAATGCACCGGTCAGCTACAGCGCCGACTACTACCACCTGACGGCAACCTGGGCGGTTGCCAGCGGCTTGTCCTTCGGCCTCGGCTTCGAGTCGCTGGGCGGGCACTCGAACCCGGGTAAGGCCTTTCGCACGCCGCTGGCGACACTGCACGCATTCAACGGTTGGGCAGACAAGTTTCTTGCGACCCCGGACAGCGGGCTGAATGACTTGTACCTGAGTGCGAAACTGCCTGTTGGCAAGTGGAGCCTGGTGGCCGTGTATCATGACTTCGCCGCTGATATCGGCGGCGATGGCTACGGCGATGAGTTCGATGTGTCGGCATCACGCAAGTTCACCGATCGCTACGGCCTGCTGCTAAAAGGTGCTTTTTTCTCTGCCGATTCGGGCTCGGCTTTTACCGATACCACCAAGCTCTGGGTAATGCTGACGGCGGAGTACTGAAGGCGCTCAGGCCGCCGCGTGCGCTGCCGACTCGACCGGTGTCCGAAACCAGTCCGGCTTGACGATCAGCAGGTCGCAGGGCAGGTGTTCCAGCGTGCGCTCTGCCGTGGCGCCGATAAACAGGCGTTTCCAGCGATTGCGCGCGACGGCGCCCATGACGACGACATCGGCAGCCAGTTCATCAGCGAGCGCCGGCAGTTCTTCATGCGTCAGTCCGGATTTCAGGTGTGCCCGGTCAGCGGCAATTTCGTGAAACGATGTAATTTCGTCGAAGCGTTTCTTGTGATCTTCGTGCATTTGCTTCTCGATCTCATCGAGAGGCAGCGAGACCGGGATATAGGCGTTGGCCGTTGCGGTTGCAACTGCGATGCGTGGATCGTACGAGTGAAAGGCGTGCACCTTGCCGGCAACACTGCCTGCGAGTTGCTTGCTGAGTTGCAGAATCTCGTCGTCCAGGGCCGCCGGTTTGTCATGTTCATTCATCGGGTCAATCGCTGCCAGGAACGCCGGCGTTTCGCCGATTTTGCCAGGTTTGACCAGCCACAGCGGGACCGGGCAGGTTCGAATCAGGCTCCAGTCCGTATTCGTCAGGACGGCACGCGAAACCGCCGAATGGTGATGCGTGTCTTTGAAAACAATGTCCGCCTTGCATTGCAGCGCCTGCCGAACAATGCCCTCGTACAGGGGGTGATCCCAGACCGCGGTCGTCTTTACGTCGACGCCACTTTCGACGACTGGCCGGGCAAGCGAGTCGAGGCGTTCTTTCTCGCGTTGCATGACTTCGTCCCGCGCCCTGGCGAGGGAAGGGGAGTCGAACAGGCGCTCGCCACTGAGGTATTCGTTGTAATAGCACACCAGCAGTTCGAGGCTGGCACCAGTGTGTCCGGCCAGCCAGGCCGCACGGTCCAGCGCATGCTGGTCGTCAACAGTAGGATCAACGACAACAAGGATATGATTGATTTCTCGCATAACTGATTCCTGATTAGCTCGATAAACAATACCAGGACACTGCTTATCTATCCTACATCCGGGGAGAGGCTTAGCGGATGTCGGAATCTACCTATTTTTCGATAAGGGGATGTACTGATTCCTGATCCGGCACGACTACGCTTAGATAAGGTGACACGGGGTTGCCGGCTTTTCGAATGACCGAACACGCTGAAATACGGGCGCAGCCGGAGGCGAAGAAAGCGGAGCTGACGGCCCGCAGCGCCGTTCACGTTCCTGGCAGCGAGTTCAGAGCGCCAGGTGCATGCGCACCAGATCAGCCAGGGAACGGGCTTCCATTTTTTCCATGACGCGTGCGCGGTGAATTTCGATGGTCCGCTGGCTGACGTCGAGCTCATACGCAATGACCTTGTTGGGCTTGCCCTTGACTACCAGGTCAAAGACCTCGCGCTCGCGCCGGGTCAAACGGTCCAGCCGGTCGGCGACTTCATCATGTTGTTGCCGCAGCTTGCGCTGTTCCTGTTCGGCCAACAGTGCGTCACGGATGCAGTCCAGGAGTTCCTGGTCGCGAAACGGCTTCTGGATAAAATCGAAGGCACCTTTTTGCATAGCCTCGACAGCCATCGGCACATCGGCATGTCCGGTAATGAAGATGATCGGCAACGCGCCACCTCTCGCGACCAGCTCGTCCTGCAATTCCAGGCCGCCCAGCCCCGGCATCCGGATATCGAGCACAAGGCAGCCGGGACGGTACCGGTCGGCATACTGGAGATACTCGTCGGCCGAGGCGAAAGTCGCGTGCCTGAGGCCGACCGATTCGAGCAGGGCCTGCATGGCGATGCGAATCGCGGGATCGTCATCGACGATATAAACGGTCTGTGCAGTGTCGTCGTGGTCGGCCATTGGAAATCGATTTGATCAGAGTACCATCGAATATGCGAGTGCCTGTTGTGCGGGAGAGAAGTGCATGGATCCACTAGCCCACCTGGCCGTCATCTGGGCCGGCGTGTTTGTTGCTGTTGTGCTGGCCAAGCTGACACGACTGACGCCGGTCCTGTTTTTCCTGTTCATCGGCAGTGTCCTCGTCAATATCGGCGTCGTACCGGCCGAGAGCGGGGCCTTCATTCGAACCTTCGCCGAGCTGGGCATTATTATTATCATGTTTGCGCTCGGTTTCGAGGAATCGACCGACAATTTCGTCGCCAGTGTCAAGCGCAGCTGGGGCATCGCGCTGTTCGGCGCGCTGGCGCCATTCGCGGTTGCCTATGTCATCGCAGATTACGTCTGGCAGGATGCCAATATTGCACTGATGTGCGGCCTGGCGATGACGGCGACGGCCGTATCGCTGACGATGGTGTCGCTCAAGAGCCTGGGCCTGCAGCAGTCGGTCGTTGCGACTCGCATCATGACCTCGGCGGTGCTGGACGACATCGGTTCGCTCGTCATGGTGGCTATCGTCGTGCCGCTGGCAACCGGCCAGGACACATTTACGCTGGGCTCGACGCTGCTGATCGCGGGCAAGGCGGTGCTGTTCTTCGTCATCGTGACCATCATCGGCATCTGGATTTTCCCGCGCGGTCACGTGACCTGGGTACAGAAAATCCCGGTGCTGCGTGCCTTGAGCCTCGAGAATTACCTGACCTTTGACGAAGGCAGGTACGCGACCCTCGCGATCCTGCTGTTTGCGCTTGTCGTGGGTCTGCTGGCGCACGCTTTCGGCTTTCATCCGGCCGTTGGTGCGTACATGGCGGGGCTGATCGTCAGGGAAGATCATTTCCAGTTCAAAAAGAAAGGTAGCGCCAGCAAAGAAGAAACGGTCATTGCAAACGCCTACGAGGAAACCAAGCACATTGTCGACAATGCTGCGTTTTCCTGGATCGGACCGGTCTTTTTCGTCGATCTCGGTGCCAAGATCCTGTTCGACTGGGACCTCGTAGCGGACATCCTCCCGTATGCGATGGCCATGACGGTGGGCATCTTCGTTTTCCAGGTTACGTCAGCTGCCCTGGCGGCGCGTTATACGAGTGGCATGAATCGCGCGGAGAGCATCATGATCGGTTTCGGCATGCTCGGGCGGGCCGAACTGGCCTTCGTTGTCATCGATATAGCTTACGTGCAGCACAGTATTCTCAACACCGAGGCATTCTTCACGCTGATGGTCACCGCCTTTTGCCTGAACATCCTGGTGCCGGTTTCCATCGGGCTGTGGCGGCCGGTTTACCTGCGGGAAACCAGCGACCTGCCGGATCGCTAGTCCAGTCGCTTGGAGAAACGCAGTGATGCGGCGGTAACGGTGACGAGCGTAAATACCCCGAGGTAGACGAGGGCACCGGTCATGGCCGTGAGGTCAGCCTCGCGCAGCATGATGCCGCGAGCCAGCCGCACGAAATGGGTGATCGGCAGGATTTCGCCGAGGTACTGTGCGAATTTCGGCATGCCGTCGAACGGAAAGATGAACCCTGACAGCAGGATAGACGGCAGCAACAGGAAAAACGTCATCTGCATGGCCTGGAACTGGGTGCTCACGGCGGTTGAAACAAACAGTCCAAGTGACAGGTTGGCCACGATGAACAGCGATGCGGCAACGTAGAGTTCCACGATGCTGCCGCGCACCGGTACGTCGAACAGCAGGTAGCCAACCAGCAGCGCCACGGCGAGTTGCAGCAGGCCAATTACGACATAGGGAATGACTTTGCCGATCATCAGTTCGGCGCTGGTGACCGGCGTATTGATCAGTAACTCGAGATTGCCGCGTTCGCGCTCGCGAACAACGGCAACGGCGGTGAAGAGCAGCATCGTCATCGTCAGGATGACGCCGATCAGGCCGGGAATGACGTTGACCGGTGTGCGCGCTTCCGGGTTGTAGTAGGTCCGCACTTCGATTGCCGGCATGCGATCGGGTTGCGCCGTCGTATCGAACGACACCGGCATGTTCTTCAAGGCGTTGACGATCCCGATAATCGTGGGGTCACTGCCGTCAATCAGCAGGTGCGCTGCCGCCCGCTGAGCGTCGATCACGCGGCGGTCAAAGTCCGGCGGTATGTGGATGCCGACGGAAATACGCCCGGCCCGCAGCAGTTCTTCCAGCTGCCCGGCGGTTTCGACGCGCTGGGCAATCCGGACTACCTGCGTTTCTCGCAGCTCCGCCACGAACTGGCGGGAGCGATGGGTACCGGCTTCGTCAGCCACGGCGGCCGTCAGGTTGCGAACATCCGTATTGATGGCATAGCCAAACAGCAGGATCTGCATCAGCGGAATGCCGAGGATCATGCCGAACGTCAGGCGGTCGCGACGCATCTGGCGAACCTCCTTGCGCGTTACCGCAGCGAGTCTCGACCAGCCTTTCACGCGGCACGCGCCCCGGGCTTCATCGTGACAGCGACGAAAACATCTTCGAGGGACGGGCGACTGAGTTGCGCTGTCGCAGCGATATTCTTTGCGTCGAGGTACTTGCTGACGAGCAGCAGCGGCTCGTCCACACTGGCAGGAATCAGAACGCGTAGACGAACGCCGAGCTGGGTCACGCTGGCCACCTCGGCAATTGACTGGATTACAGCCTGGGCTGCATAGGGATCGTCGGCCAGCACTTCGACAACTGACATGCCGGTGCCGTCCTGCAGTTCCTGCGGCGTGCCGTCGGCGACCTTGACGCCATGGTCCAGTATCGCCAGCCGGTGGCAGCGCTCGGCCTCGTCCATGTAGTGGGTCGAAACCAGGATCGCGGTGCCGCTCTCTGCCAGCCTGAACAGGTTGGCCCAGAAGTCACGCCGGCTTTGCGGGTCAACCGCGCTGGTCGGTTCGTCGAGCAGCAACAGGTCGGGTTTGTGCAGCACCGCGCAGGCGAGAGCAAGGCGCTGTTTCTGGCCGCCGCTCATCGTGCCGGCGAATTGCGCTCGTTGTTGTGTCAGGTTGTAGTTCTCGAGCAGTTCGTCAATGCGGGGCGCACGCCGTGACTTTGGTATCGAGTAAATAGCGGCAATAAACTGCAGGTTTTCCAGCACGGTCATATCGCCGAACAGCGAAAACTTCTGGGTCATGTAGCCGATGCGCGGTTTGAGCTGGTTCGCGTTGTCCGACACTTTCAAGCCGAGCACGTCGGCCGAACCTTCGGTCGGCGTCAGCAGTCCGCACAACATGCGGATGACGGTCGACTTGCCGGAACCGTTAGGCCCGAGAAAGCCGTAGATCGCTGCGCGGGGCACGTCCAGGTCGAGATTGTTGACCGCAACCAGGTCGCCAAAGCGCTTGGTCAGGCCACGTGCGCGGATGGCCAGGTCTGCCACTAGCGTACAACCGTCACCGGTATGCCATCCGGCAAGCGCTCGCCTTCGAATTGCAGGTCGATCTTCGTAGCAAATGTCAGGTGACCGCGGTCTCGTTCCGTCAGCGCAAAATACGGCGTAAACATTGCTTCGCTGGCTACCCAGCGCACGCGGCCGGCAACGGCTGAATCCAGGCCATCGACGTGCACGCTGACTTCGTCACCGACCTGGATTTCAACGCGTTGTTCTTCCGGCAGATACACGCGTGCATGCGGTTGCTTGCCGGGCAGCAGGATCAGAACGGGCAGGCCGGGACCAGGGCGTTCGCCGACCTCGAACAGGCGGCTGTCCACAATGCCGTCGCGCGGCGCCACAATAGTCAGCCGCTGCAGGTCTACGGCCAGCAGGTCGCGGCGTGCCACCGCCTGGGCGAGGGCAAACTCGGCCTGGTCCAGTTCCTCGATCGTCGTACCGGTGAGCAGTTCCTGCAGGCGAGCTCTCTGAACCTTGTCGTTCGCGCGGGCAGAATCGAGCGCGGCCCTGGCGCTGTCGAAAGCTTCGTCTGAGGTGAGATCGCGTGCATGCAGTTCCTGCACCCGCGTGTACCGGGTATCCCGAAACTCCAGTTCTTTCGCCGCGCCGGCTACTTCGGCCCTGGCAGCCGCAATCTGTTCGCTGCGCGGTCCCCGGACAAGCTCGTCGAGGCGCGCCCGGGCCTGTTGCATGGCGGCGTCGGCCTCGGCCATGCGCGCGGTGGCGCGACTGCTGTCCTGTCGCAAAAGTACCTGCCCGGCGACAACGGTTGCACCTTCAGCGACCAGGATTTCGACGATCGGTTCGTCGGATTCAGCGGTCAACTCCACTCGGTCCGAGGCCAGCTCGCCAACAACCTGGTTATCTTCCCCATCCATGCTGCATGCAGTGAGAATCGCGAATAAGAGCGCCAACAGACAAACGCTGGTTCGAGTCATTTCGTTGATCCTTTCAATTGCGTAATCAGCAAATCGATCTGCGTGTCGATCAGCCGATCGGTATCGACATCCTGTTTGCCAAACAGCAACCTGAAGATGACTGAGAACACGACCGGCATGATGAACAACAACGGTTGCTCGGTCACCGGCGAGCGCCGGAATTCGCCTGCAGCAACGCCTTTTTCCAGCAGTGCGCCAATCATTTTGATGCCGCGCGACACCACGTTGTCCCAATAGAATTGCAACAAGTCGGGATGTTTCGGGCCCTCGGCAACGAGCAGTCGTACGATCTTGCCCACCGGCGAACGAGTAATCGTGTGCGCAAAGTCGACGAAGGGGCCGCGCAGGAATGCCTCGGCACCGAGGTCAGTCGATGCGATCGTCGTCTCGAGTTCATGCAGTCTTGGCACGACAAAATTCTTGACGACTGACTTGAACAGTTCTTCTTTCGTCTTGAAGTACAGGTACAGCAAACCCTTGCTGACGCCCGCTCGCCGGGCCACTTCTTCAAGCCGAGTGCCTGCATAGCCCTTCTCGACAAAGGTACTGAAAGCGGCTTGGGTGATTTCGGCCGGGCGATCGTCCTTGCGACGCTGGTAGCGCGGTTCGTTCATTGCCAGGTTCGTTACTGACTCATTGGTCAGCAAGAATACTTAATGACCGTGGAGTCAGCAAGCGATTTTCGGTGGTTTTGCTGCATAATGCCGCCCCATGTTTACCTATCTCGATCCGGGTGTCCGGGAGCGCCTGCTGGCCGGCGGCAAGCTGCTACGTATAGACCGGCAGGGTGTGCCCGTGGATGTCGATGCAGTCACCGGTGCCGGCACGATCAGCATCCTCGGGCCGATCCCGTTGCCACTGGCATTCGGCGATGAGCGATACCTCGGCCAGTGGTACGCCTGTGTGCGCAATACCGAGTTGTCCCGAATCGAAGAAATCGCCGAGCAACTTCGGGCAGCGAACGCGCAGGCCAGTTTTGCGAGCCTCGCATCGTCGATGGCGGTGAACAGCGTGCTGGTCTTCGGTGACCCGGCTGCTTGGAGCGACCCGCTGGTCCGCGTGCACTCGAGCTGCCTGACCGGGGACGTATTTGGTTCGGAACGCTGTGAGTGCGGACCGCAACTGCATTCGGCAGTGCGGCTCATCGATGCAGACGAGCAAGGCGGTATCGTCATCTACATGTCCGGGCACGAAGGCCGCGGCATTGGTCTGTGGGCAAAGGCCGCAACCTACCTGTTGCAGGATGGCGGCGAAAACACCTATGAAGCCAATCGTTCGCTGGGCTTGCCGGACGACTCCCGCGATTTCAGCGACGCCGCGACACTGTTGAAGTATTTTCGCGGACCCGGTCCGTTCCGTTTGCTGACCAACAATCCGAAAAAAATTACAGACCTCGAAGCGGCGGGTCTCAGGGACATAACACCGGTCAAGCATGTCTTTGGTGTCACTGCCGCGAACAGGCGCTACCTGTCGGCGAAAAAGGACTGGGGCCACCAGTTGGCGGACGACGATTTCGATTAAGCGCCGCTGCGCCATCCGCGATTCGCTGGCCATGGGCAGCGATTACGATCTTCCTCAGGTACAATACCGGCCTTTTTGATCTCCGGCGCCGGCCGGCCAGAACATGTGCCCAGCAGATAAAATCAAGAATACGAAGCGCGGCTATATCATCCCGATCGGTGGCGCAGAAGAAAAACTCGATAATCCGGAAATCCTCGATCGCTTTGTCGAAATATGCGGCGGCAAATCAGCGCGGATCGGAATTATCCCGACAGCCTCGGAACTGGAGGATACCGGACGCAACTACGAGAAGCTGTTTCGCAAGCTCGGCATCAAGCACGCGATGGTCCTGCCGTTCGAGACACGGGATGACTGCGAACACAGTGAATACCTGGACTATATCGACAAGTCGGACGGTGTTTTCCTGACCGGCGGCAACCAGCTGCGTCTTTCGACGACCCTCGGTGGAACAGCGGTTGCACAACTGATAAGGCGGCGCAACGCGGCAGGAATGCATGTTGCCGGAACGTCGGCCGGAGCGGCTTTCATGCCGGAGCACATGATCGCAGGTGGCTACGAAGGCGCAACACCGAGCCCGGACCTGGTCACAATGGCGCCCGGGCTCGGCCTGACCAACAAGTTCATCATCGACCAGCACTTCCGCCAGCGAGACCGCCTCGGCAGGCTGCTCACCGCGTTGGCCTATAATCCGTTTGCTGTCGGTATTGGCCTGGACGAGGACACGGCGGCTTTCATCGACCCCTCGGATGAGCTGGAGGTTGTCGGCAGCGGCGGGATTACCGTGATAGACCCGACCGATCTGAGCTATTCTTCCATGGACCAGGCGCGCCGCGGCGATCCGGTCAGCTTGATAGGGGTCAAGCTACACATCCTGGTGGCCGGGGGACGATTCGACGTCGAATCACGAGAGGCCGCTGCAGAATAATTAGAACAGGGCAGGGACAGGACATGAAGATCGTCAGCACCAACGTCTACGTTGGGCCCAATGTGTTTGCGCATTTTCCGGTTATCCGGCACGTCATCGACCTCGGCGAACTGGAAGACTGGCCGACCGGCAAGCTGGGCGAGGCCTTCATCGAACCGCTGCTCGCAGCGCTGCCCGGTTTGCACGAGCACGGCTGCTCCTACAAGGAGCCCGGCGGGTTCGTCAGGCGTCTGCGCGAAGACGAGGGCACATGGCTGGGACATGTCATGGAACATGTGGCCATCGAATTGCAAAACGTTGCCGGTTCAGCTGTCACCTACGGACGCACCCGCTCGATCGACGGCCAGCCCGGCCACTACAACATGGTCTTCCAGTACAAGGACGTCGCCGTGGGCCGCGAGTCCAGCACTCTGGCGATGAAGTTGCTGCAGAGCCTGCTGCCAGGAGACCTGCAGTCCGACAGCGCGCCGGCAGCGGACTGGGATTTTGCTTCCGAGCGCGACGACTTTATCCGCTATGCGCAGCGGCGGGCATTCGGGCCGAGCACGCAGTCACTGATCGATGCAGCCGAGGCGCGCGATATTCCCTGGCTGCGGCTGAACGACTACAGCCTGGTGCAATTCGGCCACGGCCGCTACCAGCACCGTATCCAGGCAACGACGACCGGGCGGACCAGCAACATCGCCGTTGAACTGGCTGCGGACAAGGAGGAGACCAACGGAATTCTGCGCGATCTCGGCCTGCCGGTGCCGAACCAGCGGCTCGTGCGGCGGGTACGCGATGCCGTGCGTGCGGCCGAGCGCATCGGCTACCCGGTGGTCCTGAAACCATTATCCGGCAACCACGGCCGCGGCGTTTCGATCAACCTGAAAACGCAGTCGGAGGTCGAGGTCGCCTTCGAAAAGGCGGCTGAGCACGGCCGCACGGTCATCGTAGAGACCTATCTGGAAGGCTACGACCACCGTTTGCTGGTTGTGAATGGCGAGTTGGTAGCGGCGGCAAAACGCGTGCCGGGGCATGTTGTCGGCGATGGCAAGCACACGATCGAGCAGCTGGTGGCGATCGTCAACAAGGATCCGCGCCGCGGTGTCGGCCACGAGAAAGTCCTGACCCGGCTGGAATTCGATCACCAGGCCGAGCGCTTGCTGGCGAAACTGGGTTATGACAGGAACACGGTGCCCGTCGACGGCGAAGAGGTTTTCCTGCGCACGACGGCGAACCTGTCGACCGGTGGCACGGCTATCGATGTCACCGACACCATCCACCCGGACAACCGCGAGATGGCTATCCGCGCAATCAAGGCGATCGGGCTCGACATCGGCGGCGTCGACTTCCTGACATTCGATATCACGGAGTCCTATCGTGATACCGGCGGCGGAATTTGCGAGGTCAATGCGGGTCCGGGTTTTCGCATGCATGTAGCACCCAGTGAGGGCACGCCACGCGATGTCGCCGGACCCGTCATCAATATGCTGTTTCCGCCGGATTCGCCGAGCCGGATCCCGATCGCCGCGGTCACCGGTACCAATGGCAAGACGACGACATCGCGCATGCTGGCGCATATCCTGAAATTGTCAGGACATACGGTCGGCCAGACTTCGACGGACGGCGTTTATATCGACGGCAAGCTGAGCGTTTCCGGCGATATGACCGGCCCTGTCTCGGCGCAAATGATCCTGCGCGATCCGTCGGTCGATGCGGCGGTCATGGAGGTCGCGCGTGGTGGCATGCTCCGCAGCGGCCTCGGTTTCCAGAAGTGCGATGTTGCGTGCTGCATCAACGTCTCGGCCGATCACCTGGGTTTGCGCGGTATTGATACGCTGGAGCAGCTGGCGGAGATCAAGCGGGTGCCGGTGGAAATCGCCCAAAATGCTGCAGTCCTGAATGCCGATGACCAGCATTGCCTGCAGATGGCCGACTACACTGACGCAGCGCGGCTTTGCTACGTGACGATGAACCCGGGGCATCCGCTGGTGAAACAACATATCCAGGCGGGTGGCCAGGCGTTCGTGCTGGAGCAGGGCATGAACGGCCACATGATCACGATCTATGACAATGACGGCCACACACCGTTGCTGTGGACGCACCTGATTCCGGCGACTATCGAGGGTCGCGCAATGCACAATGTGCAAAACGCCATGTTTGCTGCGGCGCTCGCTTACAACATGCATATCAAGCTGGAAGATATCCGGCATGGCTTGCGCACCTTCGACTCGTCTTTCTTCCAGGCGCCCGGGCGCACCAACATTTATAACGAGCATCCGTTTCGGGTCATTCTCGACTACGCGCACAACCCGGCTGCCGTCAGGGCAATGTGCAGCCTCGTTGATCGCTTCGAGCCAGAGGGCAAACGGATCGTTGTGCTGGCAGCGCCCGGGGACCGGCGTGACCAGGACATTCGCGACATCGCGGCAATCGCCGCGGGGCACTTCGACTATTTCGTTTGTCGCCGGGATGACAACCTGCGCGGTCGCGGCGACGACGAAGTGGCCGTCATGCTCAAGAACAAGCTGCTCGAAGAAGGTATTTCAGCCGAGCGGATCGAAGTTGTGCCGGACGAACAGGAGGCGACGGCACGCGCGCTGGAGATGGCCGAGCCGGGCGACCTGCTGCTGGTTCTCGCGGACAACGTCAAGCGCACCTGGAAACAGATCATTTACTTCAATTCCGGCGCCAGGATCGACGAGGCCACACGCAAGGCACCGGCGGCAGTCGATCTGCCGGATCTCGAAGGTTTCGAGCTCGATGAGCACCTGGAGATCATCAGCGACGAGAGAGGTGTGCGCATCGCCCGTGAAGAAGGTGACTAGTGGAGTTCCTTGACGCGCGCCGGCTGACCGGGCCGAGCCTGCTTGCGGACTCGCCCGGGTCTATTCTCGACGTTGCGTGCACACGCAAGGAAGCGGATCGACTGGTCCCGGTCTGGACCCGCCATGTCGAAAGGATGCTTGGCGATCTCGGCTGGGAGGACAGTACACTCAGCCTGTCGCACCTGTCCGGCGGCATCAGCCTGTTTTTTACCGCGGCCATAGACGCGCTGTATGCCGCGACGGAAGTCAACGAATGGGCATGGGCCGCCAGTGCAGCCGAGTTGAGCGACAGCGAGCCTCCCGACTACGCGGATGCGCTGGCTGCGGTGAATGCAGCAATTGCCGAGGAAGCGAATCCCGACTTGTTGGCGCTGCAACGCGAAGCGGCTGCAACCGAGCGGTCGTTTCTCTGGGACGACGACGACGCGTCCGTCGGGCTTGGCAGGTTTTCGAGCACCTGGCCGGTACGCGAGTTGCCCGCACCTGGCGAAGTGGACTGGCCGGCGCATGACGATATTCCCGTCGGTCTCGTGACCGGCACCAACGGCAAGACCACGACAGTGCGGCTGGCCAAACACATCTTGCGCACGGCGAACAGGAATGTCGGCCTCAGCTCGACCGACTGGATCGCGGTCAACGAACGGATCCTCGACCGGGGCGACTGGTCCGGGCCGGGCGGCGCCCGGGCGGTGCTCCGGGAGCAGGAGGTCGAGGTCGCAATCCTCGAATCGGCCCGCGGTGGTCTGCTGCGGCGCGGACTCGGTGTCAATGCAGCCGCTGCAGCGCTGATCACCAATATTGCAGAAGATCATCTCGGCGACTTCGGTTCGCGGAACCTTGCCGAATTGCTGGACATCAAGTGGATTGTCAGCCGCGCAGTCGTCGGCCTGGGCCGGCTGATCCTGAATGCCGACGACCCGTCGCTGGTGTCGAAGGCGGATCGTTACCCGGGCGAGCTGGTCTGGTTTTCATTGCAGCCGGACAGTGTCGTTGTCAGCAAGCACGTCGCGGCCGGAGGCAGTGCCTTCGTGTTGCATGGCGAGGAACTGGTCAGTCTGCAAGGTGACGCCAGCCGGGCGATTTGCCGTGTCGAGGAAATTGCGATTACGCTGCAAGGTGCCGCACGCCACAATATCGCCAATGCCCTGGCTGCAGCGGCGCTGACTTCCTGCCTGGGCGCCTCACTGGCGGACATACGCGCAGGTCTGACTACCGTTTCGCAGGACGACAATCCGGGTCGCTGCAATGTGTTCGAAATCGACGGCCGCAAGGTACTGGTTGATTTTGCGCACAATCCGCATGCCATGCAGGCGCTGTTTGACATGGCACAGTTGCTGCCGGCGAAACGCAGGGTCTTGTGTTTCGGCCAGGCAGGCGACCGGCCGGATGACGCGATTCGCGAGCTGGCCCGCAGAGCCTGGTCGATCGGCCTGGATCGTGTCGTCGTTTCCGAACTGGCCAATTACCACCGTGGACGGGAACCAAACGAGGTATACGGCATCATCCGGGACGAGTTGTTGCAGCAGGGTGCCGGCCAGCAGCAAATTGCTCACTTCGCCGAGGAAACAGAATCACTCCAGTCGGCCATGGAGTGGTCCCAACCCGGCGACCTTGTCATCATGCTGGCGCTTGGCAGCTCGGCCAGGATCCAGGAACTGCTGAAGAGCTGGTAGGGATCAGAGCAGCCCGAGGATGAAGTCCCAATGCTGTTTGTCGACCGGCATGATTGACAGGCGATTGCCCCGCCGTGTCAGAATCATGTCTTCCAGTTCAGGGTGCGACTTGATTTCCTGCAACGTAACAATGCGCTCGAACTTGCGCACGAACTCGACGTCAACCAGTATCCAGCGTGGCTGGTCCGGTGTGCTCTTCGGGTCGAAGTACCGGGACTTCTCGTCGAACTGGGTAGGGTCGGAATAGGGCTCGCTGCATACCCGGGCAATTCCCGCAATACCGGGCTCCTTGCAGTTCGAGTAGTAGAAGAAGACTTCGTCGCCGACGCGCATGTCGTCACGCATCATGTTGCGCGCCTGGTAATTGCGGATGCTGTCCCACATCTCGCGGCCGTCTCGCTCGAGATCGTCTATATTGTAGACATCCGGTTCGGATTTCATGAGCCAGTAATTCATCGTAGCAAATACCCTGGTTTGATGGTTTTAAAGTGTAACAAGACGTTAACAGACGCGCGGCACAATGGGTGCCTGACTGACCGGCAAATACTTCCTGGCTGCGCGAATTGCTATGTTAGGATGTCGCCGGATTTTTCCTCGGGAGTTACAGGCTGATGTCCAATTTGCTGGCTAATATTTTCGGCGCATCACCCGTACAGCCGCTCGAGAAGCACATCGGACTTGCGTACAGCTGCGCCAAGCAACTCATCGGCTTCTTTACCGCAGTGTTCAACGGCGAATGGGAAAAGGCAAGCGAGATTCGTGATGAAATCGAGCGCCTCGAAAATGAAGCAGACGATCTCAAGAAGGAAATCCGGATGCGGTTGCCCAAGAGCCTGTTCATGCCGGTGCCGAGGGAGGACCTGCTGGAGCTTCTGCTTGTGCAGGATAAAATCGCCAATCGGACCCGGGACGTCTCGGGTATTGTGCTGGGCCGCAAAATGCAACTGCCAAAGTCGATCCGGCCGCAGTTTCTCGAGTTTGTCGAGCGCAATGTGGACGCCGCGAAGCAGGCCCGCAAGAGCGTTCGTGAACTCGACGAGTTGTTTACCGCCGGCTTTCGCGGCGCAGAAGTTGACCTGGTCGCAAGCTTGCTCGAAGAGCTGGACAGCATCGAAACCGATACCGATGCCAAACAGGCTGCGCTGCGGGCCGCGCTGTACGAAATCGAATCGACGCTGAATCCGATCGACGCGATGTTTATCTACCAGATTATCGAAACCACCGGCGAAATCGCTGACATGGCGGAACGGGTAGGTCGCCGCCTGGAATTATTGTTGTCTCACTAGGAAGAAGAACTCAAATAACAGACCGGTGCCCGCGGGCACCACGGTACGCCGGGGACTACAGATGGAAGCAGGGATCGTCTACATAACGCTGGCCGCACTGTTCGGCATATTCATGGCGTGGGGCATTGGCGCCAATGATGTTGCGAACGCGATGGCGACGTCAGTCGGCTCCAAGGCGCTGACGATCCGGCAGGCCATTGTCGTGGCAGCGGTTTTCGAATTCCTCGGCGCCGTGCTTGCCGGTGGTGCCGTGACGTCGACGATTCGCAGGGGTATTGTCGATAGTGACCTGCTGGGAGACTCGCCGGAGTTGCTGGTATACGGCATGTTGGCCGCATTGCTGGCGGCCGGCACCTGGTTGCTGGTGGCGTCGCGAAAAGGCTGGCCGGTATCGACGACACACTCCATCGTCGGCGCGATCGTCGGCTTTGCCGCGGTAGGCATCGGCATCGATGCGGTGCAATGGGGCAAGGTTGGCACCATCGTCATGAGCTGGGTGATCTCGCCGGCAATGTCCGGGTTCATTGCATTCCTGATCTACATGACGGTGCAGCGCCTGATCCTGAGCCACGACGACCCGTTAGGCAGGGCGAAGCGCTACGTACCCGTGTACATGTTTTTTGCCGCTTTTACGATCACGCTCGTGACGATCATGAAAGGTCTCAAGCACGTCGGTCTCGATATCGGTCTCGCTGACAGCTATTTGCTGGCTATCGTCATCGCCGTGGTCATCGCACTGATCGGGGCGTTCGTCATTCGTCGAATCAAGCCGGACCCGAAGGCAGAAAAACACCAGCATTTCTACACGGTCGAACGTGTATTCGGCATCCTGATGATAGTGACGGCCTGTGGCATGGCCTTTGCGCACGGCTCGAACGATGTCGCCAATGCGATCGGACCACTGGCTGCGGTCATCACGGTGGCACAGACCGGCGCAATATCGGCCAAGTCCGCCGTCCCGCTGTGGGTCCTGATCATCGGCGGTGGCGGCATCGTCATCGGCCTGGCAACTTTCGGTCGTCATGTCATTGCAACCGTCGGCGAAGGCATTACCCAGCTTACGCCCAGCCGCGGCTTCGCCGCCGAACTGGCAGCCGCGACAACCATCGTAATTGCTTCGGGTACCGGTATTCCCGTTTCGACAACGCACACGCTCGTCGGCGCCGTGCTCGGGGTCGGGCTGGCGCGCGGTATCGAGGCCATCGACCTGCGGGTTGTCGGCAAGATCATGGTATCGTGGGTTGTAACGATTCCCGCCGGCGCCTTCCTTGCGATCCTGTTCTTCTTTATATTCAAGACTGTGTTGCCTTAAACAAACCGGGAAGTCTTGACGAAACGCATCATCTTGATGGTTGCCTGCCTGCAACTCACCGTTGCAGGGGGTGGCGTACGTGCGCAGGCGATTGCCGGCTACGGCGCAACCTACCATCCGCAGTTCAGCAAGACCGGCATGGTCGCAGTGCAGAATCGTCTGCCGGCGGAGATCGGCGCCGAGGTCCTTGCCGATGGCGGCAACGCGGTTGACGCTGCTGTCGCCGTTGGTTTCGCGCTCGCAGTGACATTGCCGCGGGCCGGCAATATAGGCGGCGGTGGTTTCATGCTGGTTTACGATGCGGCCAGCGGCGAAACGGCGGCGATAGACTACCGCGAGATTGCGCCGCTCGGCGCCAGCCGCGACATGTTCCTGGATGCGGACGGCAATGCCGACCCGCAGCTGTCGCGAGACTCGCACCGCGCGGCAGGCGTTCCGGGCACTGTCGCGGGCCTGTACCTTGCGCACCAGGAGTTTGGCAAGTTGCCCTGGCGAAGATTGCTGCAGCCTGCAATCGAACTGGCCCGCGATGGCATCGTAGTCACCCATGATCTTGCCACTCAGCTCGCCAGGCGCCAGCAGTCACTTTGCCTGAATGCGGCGACTTGCCGGTATTTCTTCAAGCCTGGCGGCGTGCCATACCAGATGGGTGAGCGACTGGTGCAGTCCGACCTGGCGTGGTCGTTGCAACTCATTGCCGACAAGGGACCAGAGGCTTTCTACAAAGGCGAAATCGCGCAAAAAATCGTCGCCGAGATGGAGCGCGGCGATGGACTGATCGACATGGCGTCGCTGGCCGCCTACGAGCCGACGATTCGCGAGCCGGTTCGCGGGGACTACCGCGGTTACGAAATCGTTGCCATGTCGCCGCCCAGTTCGGGCGGTGTGCACATTCTGCAGATGTTGAACGTACTCGAGCATTTCCCGATTCGCGAGTTCGGGGCAGGTAGCGCAGATGAAGTTCATGTCCTGACAGAAGTCATGCGGCTGGCCTACGCGGATCGCAGCAAGCACCTGGGTGATCCGGAATTCTACGACGTGCCAATGGACTGGCTAACCAGCGAAGAATACGCTGCGCAGCTGGCCAAAACGATTCGCATGGACAAGGCTCGTCCGTCGAGCGACGTACACCCCGGCGTGCCGCCGGCCGCCGAGAGTGAGGACACGACCCACTATTCGATCGTCGATGCCGACGGCAACATGGTCGCCAACACGTATACGCTGAATACGTCGTATGGCTCCGGTATCGCGGTCGACGGTGCCGGCTTTATCCTGAACAACGAAATGGACGACTTCTCGGCCAAGCCTGGCGCACCAAACGCCTATGGGTTGCTGGGTGATGACGCCAACGCCGTAGCGCCGCGCAAGCGCCCTTTAAGCTCGATGACGCCGTTTATCGTTTTCCGGGATGGCGAGCCGTGGTTCGCCGCAGGCAGCCCCGGCGGATCGCGCATCATCTCTGCGTGCCTGCAAATGATCGTCAATGTCATCGATCATGGACGCAATATTGCCGATGCCGTCAGCATGCCGCGCATGCATCACCAGTGGTACCCTGACAAGCTGGTAGTTGAGGCAGGGCACAGCCCGGACACGGTGAAAATACTGCAGGCGCGCGGCCACGAGGTTGTCCGGGTTGGCTCGACGTATACCAGCGTGCAGGCGGTCGCCTTTGCCGAGGATTTCTTCCAGGGCGCCGCCGATCCGAGAAGGCCGGATGCTGCCGCAGTCGCACCTGCCGAGATCATGACCGATACCGACTAGCGCCGCTGCCTGGCGGCCACTCAAACGGAACGCAGGTACCAGTCGAAATCGAGCGCGTGGATCGTATCGTGAAAGCGCTTTTCCTCCGAGCGACGATTGATCGCATAGGCTTTGCAAAACGCTTCACCCAGGTACGCCGGCAGGATCTTGCCGCGCGAAAACTTTGTCAACGCCGCGTCCCAGCGATCGGGAATTCGAATCTTCGGGTTAATGACTTCGCCTTCGCCGATCATCCGGCCCGGGTCACACTTGTTCTTCAGGCCGAAGTGCACACCGGCCATGATTGCTGCGGTCACCAGGTACGGGTTGGCGTCGGCGCCAGCGACCCGGTGCTCGAAGCGCAGGTTCTTCTTGTCGGACTGCGGGATACGGACCGACACAACCCGGTGGTTGACGCCCCAGTTGGTGTCGACCGGCGCGAAATTCTCCGGCAGCAGGCGCCGGTAGGAATTCGCATTCGGCGAAAAGATCGCGGTAGCCTCGGGCATCGTCTTCAGTAGCCCGCCGACGGCGTAGCGCAATCTCGCCGAGAAAGGGGGCGTCGCCAGGCTGTCGCGGTCCTGCGAGAAGTAGTTCCTGCCGTTCCTGTCCAAAAGGCTCATATGCACATGCAGGCCGTTGCCCGCATCTTCGGCAAACGGCTTGGCCATGAAACAGGCCACGAAACCGTGCTTGAGCGCGGCGGCCTTGACGGCCCGTTTCAGCAGGACGGCGTGGTCGCAGGCCAGCACCGGATCGCTGACATGCATCAGGTTGATCTCGAACTGGCCGGCTGAATACTCGGAAATGACCGTGTCGGCCGGGATATTCTGCGCATCACAATAGTCGTACACGTCATCGAGAAACGGCTGCACCGCGTTGAGATCATCCGGGTGGTAGACCTGCACACCCGGCTGGCGGCGCCCGAGTCCCGGGATCCGCGGCGCCCGCTTGGTCGGTTTGTCTGTCTTGCCCGAAAGCAGGTAGAACTCCAGCTCGGTTGCCATGACCATCGTCAGGCCCATTTTCTGCAATGGCTGCATGGCTCTCTCGAGCACGGCGCGCGGGTCGGCAAAATACGGCGTACCGTCTTCGTTGAACGAACGAAACAGCGCCTGCGCCATCGGTCGCTTTGACCAGGGCACCGGCGCGAGGCTGCCAGGCACGACGCTGCAGGGCACATCGGGATCGCCGTCGTCGTAGCCGGGCAGTCCCTCGACGACTTCGCCAAGCACGTCCAGCAGCACAGTGCCGCCACAAAAATAGAACGGCTCGGTGCAGGTTTTTTCGAAGTCCTTGGGGCGCACACGTTTGCCCTTGAGGATGCCGTGTACGTCGGGAATCAATACCTCGAGGAATGCCGTGTCCGGGTATTTCTTCAGTAGCCGCTTCAGCTCGGTGAGCTGCGGATTCGTCTTGTTGACCATATGAGTTGCGAGCTTCCCTGATCTTTATGTTGCCTGCAAGCCGGGCAGAACGTGACGCCCCGGCCCGTCATGGGATATCATAATATGAACCGTAATTCATAATGTGAGAAATGTCATGCCCCCAGCCAGCCCGCCCCAGGGCGCCCAGGCGGCGCTGCGAGCGATCCGCCTGCTGAAGCTCTTCACGGCCTCTGCACCGGAGATGAACCTTGTCGAAATCAGCCGGCGCGCCAGCCTGAACAAGACGACGGCGCATCGTTTGTTGCAGGCGTTGTCGAGCGAGGGCATGGTCGAGCGCGACGAGGCGACCTCGCGCTATCGGCTGGGCGCCGGGTTGATGGCGCTGGGCGTGCAGGCGCTGTCGAGCAGTGACCTTCGGTTACGGGTCCGTCCCGTCCTGAAGCGCCTGGCGCAGGACACCGGCGAGACGGCAACGCTTGAAGTTCCGATCGACCAGGACATGCTGATCCTGGACGAGGTGGCAGGAAGCCATTTCGTCGGGGCAGCGGGAAACGTCGGTACACGCTGGCCACTGCATGCGACGTCGACCGGCAAGGCATTGCTTGCGTTTGACGAGCAGGCCCTGTTTCGCCTCAGTGACGAACTGCCAGCCCTGACGGCCAGCACGATTGTCCGGCGCTCAGATCTCGAAAAGCAGCTGGGTGTCATTCGACGGCGAGGTTTTGCCGAGTCGGTCGATGAACTCGAGGAGGGTTTTTCAGCCGTCGGTACGATCATTCGTGGTGGCCTCGGCGAGGTACTCGGCACGCTGTCGATTTGTGGCCCGACCCAGCGCATGAGCGGATCGCGGCGGTCGCGGCTTGGCGAGATGTTGCGCTCGGCCGCGTCACAGCTACAGCCTGCCTAGCCCCCAGCGTGCTAACATATCGCCAGCCGAAGCGTCAGGAACAAGAATATTAATACGCGCAAGTGTGCTGCCCTGATCCGGGGATTTTGTTTTGCGCTCGCCGTTGCCGCTACTGCGGTACTGCCCGGATTGGTGCAAGCGTTTGAAATCGAGACGCCACCGGTGGGTCTGCGCGATGTGCCGGTGGAAATAATTGTGTCAGGTGTACCAGCCGGCGAAGTAGTAACCGTCAGCATTGCCGGTGACGACTTCTGGGTACCCGCCGACAGTGACGGTCGTGTCGCGGTACCCCCCGTAGAGCTTGCCGGGACTGGCATAGCCGAGATCATCGCGACCTACGGCGCGCGTACGGTCACAGCGGAACTCCGTATCCTGCCGGGCTGGGTCTCATTGCTGCCGGCACTCTTGGCGATTGCCGTTGCCCTGGTATTGCGCAACGTATTGCCGGCCCTGCTGATCGGCCTGTGGCTCGGCGCTGCCGCGCTGAAGGGCTTCAGTATCACGGGTTTGTTCGAGGGCTTGCTGGACGTTTTCTCCGTCTTCATCATCAACGCACTGGCGAACCCGGATCACGCTGCGATTATCGGCTTCAGTATGATGATCGGCGGCATGGTCGGAATCATCACCCGTAACGGCGGCATGACGAGTGTTGTACGCATGATTGTCAGTCGCGCGAAAACTGCCGTTGGTGGCCAGGTTTCGATCTGGTTCATGGGCCTCATGATTTTTTTCGACGACTATGCAAATACGATGGTGGTCGGCAATACGGCCCGCCCGATCACCGACCAGCTGAAGATCTCGCGGGAGAAACTGGCGTACATCGTGGATTCGACAGCGGCGCCCGTCGTCTGCCTCGCACTGATCACGACGTGGATCGGCTATGAAGTCAGCCTGATCGACGATGCACTGCAAGGCATCAGCGAGTTGCAGCATCTGCCGGCCTATTCGGTTTTTCTGAGTTCGATACCTTTCAGTTTCTACCCGATACTCGCCGTGTTCTTCGTCATAGTCGTCGCATCGACCGGCCGCGACATGGGGCCGATGTACAAGGCAGAGGTCCGGGCCCGCAACGGCGTCGTCGAGCCGCTGAGCCCGGACGAATTGCCGTCGATGACCGGCGATACACTGGAGCCGAAGAAAAACATCCCGTTGCGGGCGATAAATGCGTTCATCCCGATCATCGTAATGATCTTCGGACTGGGCCTGGGCCTGTACGTCACGGGTACGGCGAGCCTTGGGCCCGGTGAGCATTCGCTGCGCGATATCGTCGGCCAGTCGAATGCATACCAGGCCATGTTGTGGTCTTCATTTGCGGGTGCATTGACGGCGGCAGGCTTGTCGGTCGGGCAGCGCATCCTGAATACGCACGAGGCCGTCGATGCCTGGTACGGTGGCGCGCGTGCGACGCTGTTTGGCATGATCGTACTGGTCCTGGCCTGGTCGATGTCCGATGTGACGGCTGCGCTCAACGCAAAAGGCTACCTGATCAGCATTCTTGGCGATTCGATGCCGGTCGCCCTGGTGCCGGCGATCATATTCGTGCTGGCCGCGGTCACGGCGTTTTCAACCGGTACCAGCTGGGGCACGATGGGCATCCTGATGCCATTGACGATACCGCTGGCCTGGGCCGTGATGACCGTCAACGGCATGGCGGATCCTGCAGGCATGCATATTCTGTACTCCGCAGTGTCCTGCGTGCTGGCCGGTGCAGTCTGGGGCGATCACTGTTCACCAATATCGGATACAACCGTGCTGTCGTCGATTGCCAGTGGTTGCGACCACATTGAACACGTCCGTACGCAAATGCCGTACGCGTTGCTGGTTGGCACCGTCGCGGTTGCACTCGGCACGATACCCGCAGGTTATGGCGTGTCGCCGTGGATTTCGATCGTCATTGGCGGCACACTGCTGTTTTTCCTGTTGCGATTTTTTGGTCGCAAGGCTGACGAGGCAATATGAGTACCAAGCCGGTCATCGGGGTGCCGGCTGATCGACGCATGGTCGATCCGCATCCTTTTCACATGGCCGGCGAAAAATACGTGCAGGCGGTTGTTGACGGTTCCGGCGGGCTGCCGGTGATCATTCCGGCCCTCGGTGACCCACTGGATGTCGACGATATTATCGCCAACGTGGACGGCTTATTGCTCACAGGCAGTCCGTCGAACATCGAACCCTACCATTACGAGGGCCAGCCGAGTGACCCGGGCACGCTGCATGACCCGCACCGCGATGCGCTGACGCTGCCACTGGCCCGGCGGGCGATGCAACAGGGCGTGCCGCTGCTGGCTGTTTGTCGTGGCTTCCAGGAACTGAATGTCGCCCTCGGCGGTACGCTGCACCAGAAAGTGCACGAGGTACCCGGCTACAACGTACACAAGGAAAACCCGGATGACCCGCTGGAGATCCAGTACGGGCCGTCCCATGCGCTGAACCTGGTCGAGGGCGGTTTGTTGCATCGCCTGGCTGGCACAGACCGGGTAATGGTAAATTCGCTGCATTCGCAGGGCGTCGCCAGGCTGGCCGAAGGGGTTACAGTCGAGGCGGTCGCAGACGACGGCCTGATAGAAGCATTCGTCGTCGACAGCGCGCCGGGTTTCGCACTGGCTGTGCAATGGCACCCCGAATGGCAGGTGCTCCTGAACGATTTTTCTACGGCAATTTTCAATACTTTCGGCGACGCATGCAGGACGTTTGCCGAACGACGGCAGGTGTAAGGTGAGTGAGGACGACGTATTTCAAAGCTGGTTCCGGGAACGCAGGATCGAAGATGTAGAGGTGTTCGTTCCGGACATGGCGGGTTCCGCGCGCGGCAAGGTATTGCCGCCGGAAAAAGTGGGCAAAGGCAATATGAAAATGCCGGAGGCTGTATTCGGCCAGACGATATCCGGCGATTACACGACCAACAAGCACAACGTCGAAGACCGGGACATGAACCTGGTGCCGGATCCGAGCACGTTACGGCTGGTCCCGTGGGCGTCAGACCCTGCTGCATCGGTGTTCGTCGACTGCTATCGCAGCGACGGCTCACTGGTCGGCGCGTCACCGCGCGGCGTTTTGCGCAGTGTTCTGGGCAAGTATGAAGCCAGCGGCTGGGTTCCGGTCGTCGCACCCGAGGTCGAGTTCTACCTGCTGAAACCGCACTCCGACCCGAACGAGGAAGCCGAAGCGCCGATCGGCCGGCTGGGCTGGACCGAAGGCGCGAGACAGCCGTACAGCGTTGATGCGATGAATGACTTCGAGCCGTTCATCAATGACCTGTATGCCAATTGCGAGGCACAGGAAATCAGCATCGACACACTGTCGCAGGAAATGGGGCCGGCGCAGTTCGAGATCAATTTCCAGCATGGCAATTCCGTCGACCTGGCAGACCAGGTTTTCCTGTTCAAACGCACGGTACGTGAAGTAGCTATCCAGCATGAGATGCACGCGACTTTCCTGGCCAAGCCGATGGCCGAGGAAGCCGGCAGCGCCTTGCACGTCCACCAGAGTATCGTGGACAAGAACGGTGCGAATATCTTCTCGGATAAGAACGGCGAGCCCAGCGACTTCTTCTATGGTTTCCTCGGCGGCCTGCAAACCTACATGCCGGAGGCGCTGTTGATCTTCGCGCCCTATGTGAATTCCTATCGGCGCTTCATGAGCCCGTGGGCGTCCCCGGTCAACCTGGCCTGGGCGGTGGACAACCGCACCGTCGGCCTGCGCATACCGGATTCCTCACCGGAAAACCGGCGCATCGAGAACCGGCTGCCGGGTTCGGATGTCAATCCGTACCTGGCCATAGCTGCGACGCTTGCATGCGGCTACCTCGGTATGATCGAGGGCCTCAGGCCGACGGCGGAGACCAGGGGCAGCGCCTACAGCGACGTGTTTTCCCTGCATCGCAACATGTACGTGGCACTGGAAGCCTTTCGCAAGTCCGAGGCATTGCGGAGTATTCTCGGCGAGGAATTTGTGGACCTCTACTCCTGCGTCAAGGAAGACGAGTATCGTGAATACCAGGAAATCATCACGCCGTGGGAACGCGAAATATTGATGTTCAACGTCTGATGCCCCGCGGCCTGCCGGCCGCAGTTTCAGCATGTGATCCGGGCGCGACGGCGCAGTGGCCGTTGGCTATTATTGGGTGAAACGGCACGACGGAGGTGAGTTATGGCAGCGCTCGAGGAACGCTCCGGTCCGGACTGGCAGGAACTCGACAAAGAGCACTACCTGCATCCATTCACGGACCACAAGGACCTGCACAAGAAGAAATCGCGCATCATTACGCATGCCGAGGGGTCGTATATCTACGATGCCGACGGCAACAGGATACTGGATGCGATGTCCGGGCTGTGGTGTGTCAATGCCGGCTATGGCCGCGACGAACTGATCGAGGCAGCCGCGGCGCAGATGCGCGAGCTGCCGTACTACAACAGTTTCTTCCAGTGTGCGCATCCGCCGTCGATCGCGCTGGCCAAGTTGCTGCAGGAAGTTTCTCCGCCGCAGATGAACCGCGTGTTTTTTACCGGTTCGGGGTCCGAGTCGAACGACACGATTGTTCGCATGGTGCGCCGCTACTGGGACCTGATGGGGCAACCGGAACGACAGACGATCATCAGCCGTCACAATGCCTACCACGGTTCTACCGTTGCCGCTGCCAGCCTCGGCGGCATGAAGCCGATGCACAGGCAGGGCGGCCTGCCGATTCCCGGTATCGTGCATGTCGACCAGCCGTACTGGTTCGGCAGTGATCACAGCCAGACGCCCGACGAATTCGGCCTGCAGGCAGCGCGGGCAATCGAAACCGCGATTAATGAGATCGGTGCCGACAAGATCGCCGCTTTTATCGGTGAACCGATACAGGGTGCGGGCGGTGTCATCGTGCCGCCGGACACTTACTGGCCCGAGGTGCAGCGTATTTGCGACGAGTACGGAGTGCTGCTGATTTCCGACGAGGTGATCACCGGGTTCGGGCGCCTGGGCGAATGGTTTGGTGCCGACTTCTACGGAACCCGGCCGGATTTCATGCCATTCGCCAAGGGCGTGACGTCGGGTTACCTGCCGCTGGGCGGCGTCCTTGTGAGTGATCGTGTAGCGGAGACGCTTATCGACAAGGGTGGCGAGTTCTACCATGGCTACACCTATTCGGGGCATCCGGCGGCCTGCGCCGTTGCGATTGCGAATATCAACATTCTGCGTAATGAAGGACTCGTCGAACGAGTGAAGAACGACATCGGACCCTACCTGCAAAAGAAATGGCATTCGCTCGGCGAGCATCCGCTGGTTGGCGAAACCCGTATGGTTGGACTGATGGGTGCCTTCGAAATCGTGCAGGACAAGGACTCATTAGGGCGCTTCGACGAGGATCTTGGCGTTGGTACGATCTGTCGGGACTTCCTGGTCAACAACGGCCTCGTCATGCGGGCGGTCGGCGACACGATCGTCGCTGCACCACCTTTTATTCTCAGCCATGCGGAAGCCGATGAGATGGTCGAAATTGCCTGGAAATGCCTGGACCTGACACAGAAGGCGATCGAATGAGCCGCAAGCAAAGCAACGATAATGCGATAACGCGTGACAGCCTGTACGGAACGACTGCAGAGCCGACCTACTCGGGCATCGTGTCGTTCATGCGCCGCAAGTACACCAAGGATCTTGCCGGCGCCGATGTCGCGGTGCTTGGCGTGCCATTCGACACGGCGACGACCAACCGTCCGGGCGCGCGCCTGGGCCCACGGGCAATTCGCGCTGCATCGGCGATCATGGCCTGGGAAAAAATGTACGGAATGGAATTCGACCCTTTCGACAAGCTGGCCGTGATCGACTGGGGTGACTGCTATTTCGACCATGGACGGCCGCAGGGTGTGCCGGACGAAATCATGGAGTGTGCCTACGAGATCATCCGGCAGGGCCCGGCGCTGCTGACGCTGGGTGGTGATCATTTCATTTCCTACCCGCTCATCAAGGCGCACGTTCGCAAGCACGGCGGCCCGGTGTCGATCCTGCACTTCGACGCACACAGCGATACCTGGGCGGACGAAGAAGGGCGGATCGATCATGGCACGATGTTCTATTTTGCGGCGAAAGAAGGACTGGTCGACCCTTCGACATCGGTGCAGATCGGATTGCGTACCAGCAACCCGGATACGCTGGGGTTCAATGTGCTGGACGCGCCCTGGGTTCACAAGCACGGGATTGAAGCGACAATCGCCGAAGCACGCAAACTGGTGGGCGATACGCCGGTGTACCTGACCTTTGATATCGATTGCCTGGATCCGAGCTATGCGCCGGGGACCGGGACGCCGGTATGCGGCGGACTGACCTCGCACCAGGGATTGCAGATCCTGCGCGGATTGCAGGGCATCAACGTTATCGGAATGGACATCGTTGAAGTCGCGCCGGCCTACGATGTCGGCGAAATTACTGCGCTTGCTGCGGCGCAACTTGCCATGGAAATGCTGTACCTGTACGCCAGTCGACCGGGCGGGCAGGCATGCACGGTATAGACAGCGGCCGGGAACATACCGGGTCGTACTACGCCGCGTCGCGCAAGCTGCAATCAGACTACCCGCAGCTCGATGGCAATCTTGACTGCGATGTCGTTGTCGTCGGCGGCGGGTTCACCGGTGTCTCGACGACATTGTTCCTGGCCGAGCGCGGCTACGATGTCGTGCTGCTCGAAGCCAGCCGCATTGGCTGGGGTGCTTCCGGGCGCAATGGCGGCCAGCTGATCGATGGATTTACCGACACTGACAAATTTCGCCGGAAATTCGGTGAGTCGGCCGCGGAAATGGTTTGGCAGATGGGGGTCGAGTGTCGCGACATCGTCGTACAGCGTATCGAGAAATACGCAATCGACTGTGACCTCAAGTTCGGCTATCTCGACGTCGCCGCCCGTGGCCGGCCGGCCGAGCTGCGCGGTCTGCAGGCGCACCTCGAGGAACGAACGCGGCGTGACTTCCCTTACGAAATGGGGCTGGTCGGCGAGGATGAGTTGCGCGAGTGGATCAGGACTGACGCCTATGTCGCCGGGCTGAGCAATGCCGGCAATGGTCACCTGCATCCGCTGAACCTCTGCGCCGGCGAGGCACGGGCGGCGGCCGATCTGGGTGCCAGGGTCTTCGAGCAGACGCGCGTAAACAGGATTTGCCACGGCGCGCAGCCTGTCGTCGAGACCGGGCATGGCAACGTTTCTGCAAAGAAAGTCGTACTGGCAGGGAATGCCTACCTGCGCGACGCCGAACCCCGAATCCGGGATACGATCTTCCCGGCCGGCAGCTATATCATCGCGACGGAGCCGCTGGGCGAGGAACGTGCGCACGAGTTGCTGCCGGCCGATGTCGCGTTTTGTGAACAGTGTGTTGCCCTGAACTACTTCCGGCTGTCCGCCGACAAGCGGCTGCTGTTCGGCGGCATGTGCAACTATTCCGGCCGTCACCCGCGTAGCATCAGGGCGGCAATGCTGCCGCGCCTGCTGAAAGTGTTTCCCGCGCTGGCCGACGTCGCGATCGACTACGAATGGGGCGGCAATATCGCGATCAGTATCAATCGTTGCCCGCAATTTGGTCGCATCGAGGGCAACACGTATTACGCACAGGGTTTTTCCGGCCACGGCCTCGCACCATCGCACCTGGCCGGAAAGATGCTGGCTGACGTTGTTTGCGGCGACGCGGAGCAATTCGACGTGTTCGCGAGGATCAGGCACCTGTCGATCCCTGGCGGCAAGTGGTTTGCCGGTCCGGCGGTGGCGCTCGGGATGAGCTATTTCCGCCTCAAAGAAATGCTAGGCTAGCGCCGATGAACAGCCTCAAAATGCAGCGCTTCCTGGAGCAGCGCCAGGCGCGCAAGGAGCCCCTGGTGCTGGTGTCGGTGGCGGCGACGTCCGGTTCGACCTACAGCAAGACAGGCGATACGATGCTGATCGACCAGCATGGTGTTGGCTGCGGAATGCTGTCAGGCGGCTGCCTGGAAAGCGACCTGGCCGTACGCGCCCGCGTTGTGCTCGAGTCCGGTGAGCCGCAGACCGTGACCTACGAACTGGCCAGCGGCGACGACGACGTCTGGGGGCTCGGTATTGGCTGCGACGGTTCGATGACGATCGAACTGCAGCGAATCACCTTCGACAACCACTACGCGCCTCTGCACATTCCGCCGCCGCCGCAGATCCTCGTTCTCGGTGCCGGCCTGGACGTCGTGCCCCTGGTGCGGCTCTGCGATGAGCTCGGCTGGCAATGCACCCTGGCCGACCATCGTCCTGCGTACCTCGAAAATCCGCAATTTCCGGCAGAGTGCCGGAAACACTGCCAGCAGCCTGGACAACTGGCGAGCGAGGTCGAGCTTGCCGGCTTTGACGCGGCCATTGTCATGAGTCATCACCTCGCCAGCGATCGTGCGTACCTCAGCGAGCTGGCAAAGACTGACATCGCCTACATCGGGCTGTTGGGTCCCGCAGCGCGCAAGGAAAAACTGCTGGCCGACCTGGACTTGCCCGGGGCAGGGCTCGAGAACCGCCTGTTTGGCCCGGCCGGACTTGACCTCGGCGGGCGTGGCCCGGAAGCGATTGCACTGTCGATCGTTGCCCAGGTGCAGGACGTTCTCAACCCGGTTTAGTTGCGCGGCGGCAGGTCTCCGGGCAGGAACACGCGGACAATCATGTCGGCCAGTTCCTTGCGGCGCTCTTCGTCGTTAAAGTTGAAGTCCGTTGTCGCACGCACTTCGAGGCCAAGAGCCAACAAGCCACCGGCTGCGACGCGGATCATGTTGTACAACAATGCCGGGTCGCCTGGCGGTGAAACGCCGAGGTCCTGCAACTTGATCAGTTGCCCCTTGACCATGTCGAACAATGGCTTCAGGTGATTCTCAACCAGCCAATCCAGGCGTTCGCTGGGGTAGCTGGATTCCTGCAGGATAATCTTGTGCAGTGCCGGCTGACTGAACGAGTATTTCACGTAGGTGTGGATGAACGCGACGCCACGGGCCTTCGGGTCCATTTCCGGAATATCGGCCATTGCCTTGAGCAGGGAGACGTGAAACTCGCGAAAGATACGATCCGTTGCGGCACGCCACAACTGGTCCTTGTTCTTGAAATGGTAGGTGATCAGCGGATGGTGAACGCCGGCGCGATCCGCGATATCGCGCGTGGAAGTGCCCTTGAAGCCGTTTTCGGAAAACGCCTCGATCGCGGCATCAAGAAGTTTCTGTTGCGTAATAATGCTACGTTGTTGCTGCTTTCGTACCGGCCGTTCGAGGCTGGCTTCTTCCACGCTCACCAAATTGTCCTCCGGATCAGTCTTGACTGAGTCCAGAGTAGCCGTATTCGGTTAATTAGTCCAGATTGGAAGATTTGCTGCCGGCGGGCACTTATTCGACGGCGAACATCATTCGCACGGCTGCGCGTTTCGGGACAACCTCGCCGTTTTCGACGACCGGCTCGAATTTCCAGCCTTCCACCGCCTTGACGGCGGCATTGACGAAGGTCAGCCCCGGCTCGGAGTTCACCACGGCCACCTGCTGCACGGAACCGTCAATGTCGACGGTGAATTCGACCTCTACCCAGCCTGTTTCCTGCCGCCGCAGC
>JAUIDP010000098.1 GCA_030429005.1 Gammaproteobacteria bacterium
GCAGTCTCTTCAGGATCACGCAGGGGCAGGTGTTACTGGCAGTATCTGCCTGGCCCTCATCGCAGGTTTCGTCACGTTGTCGTTTCCCGGCCAGGTCGTGGCGCAATCGGACGAACCGGACTCCGAACCGCTCGAGATGATTGTCGTGACCGCGACCCGGCGCGAGGAGAATATCCAGGACGTACCGTCCTCGGTCTCCGCAGTCAGCGGCGGGTTGCTCGAGAAGCTTGGCCTGACCGATGTACAGGGCGTGGCCCGGCGGACGCCCGGACTCCAGTACGGCAATTTCACCGACCTCAAGCTGGCGACGACTGCTATTCGAGGCGTCAATCCGTATGATGCTTCGTCAGCAGGCAAGGATCCGTCGGTGGCCTACTATCTCGACGAGGTCTACCTGGGTCTCGGCGTCGGTGCGTCGATCGACTACTTCGACCTTGAGCGCATCGAGGTGCTGCGCGGCCCACAGGGCACGTTGTTCGGCCGTAACGCCATCGGTGGTGTCATCAACATCACGAGCCGGCGGCCGACCAATGAGTTTGGCGGAAACGCCCAGCTCGAGTTCGGTGACTACGATTATATGCTTGCACGGGCTGCACTGAACATGCCGGTCAAGGATGACGTCTTCGCCATCCGCGTGGCAGCTTCGTATATCGAGAACGGTGGCTACACCGACAATGCATTCCTGAACGTTGACACGAATGACTCCGAGCGCACCAACCTGCGCTTTTCTGCTCTGTACACACCGAGTGACAAAGCCGAGTTCCTGTTTACCGCCGACTACCGCGACGTAAAGCAGCACTCGAAACAGTACGAGACCGTCGAGATCGACACGGACAGCGTCTGGTACATGCGCGCCACCGGCGAGATTCCGGGATTGCCTGCTGTACCGATAAACACCGACCCGGACGACCGCAAGGTCTATTCGGACGTCATTGCCAAGGAAACGCTCGATGGCTACGGACTGACGCTGCGAGCGACCTTCGACCTCGGCGAATTGGACCTCGTTTCGGTCACCGGCTATCGCGAACACGACTACTACAATGTCGGTGACACCGACATGTCGCCACTATCCATCCTGACCGACGGTGACCCCGAAGACACCTGGCGTATCAGCCAGGAGTTGCGCCTGGTCGACCGCTCGGACGGGCGCTTTACCTGGATAGGCGGTGTCTACTATTACAAACAGGACACCGACAACCTGTCTTTCGTAACAGTTGGCGATGACCTGTCGATCCTGTTGCTGGGCGACGACTCCATCGGTGGTCTTGAGACCGGTTCGACGGGTGTCGTGGTTGCCGAAGGCTGGGGCCTGTTCGGTAGCGGGACCTACGATCTGACGGACCGCACGTCGCTGACTGTCGGTGCCCGTTATACGCGTGACAACAAGGAAATCGACTTCGCCCAGTTCGATCCGATCGACCTGCTTGGCGGCACCTACGAAGTCGAAGCAGAGGATGACTGGAACGCGTTCACGCCGAGCGTCTCGTTGCAGACCCACTTCAACGACAACGTCATGGGATACGTGCTGGTCTCGCAAGGCTACAAGAGCGGCGGATTTAATGATGCGCTCGGCGCAGCCACGACCTTTTCGTTCGATCAGGAAACGTTGTGGAACTACGAACTCGGCGTCAAGTCGATGCTGGCCGACGGCCGCGTGCGGCTGAACGCCTCCTACTTCCACATGGAGTGGGACGACATCCAGTTGCAGGAAGACGACCCGAGCACGCCGGCATTCGACCCGCGCACGAGTAATGCCGGCAAGGCGACATCCGAAGGCATCGAGGCCGAGCTGATCGCTTCGCTCGGCGACAACTGGACGCTGTCGCTGAACGGCACGGTCATCGACGCGAAGTTCGACGAAGGCACGTTGCCGACCGCACCCGGCGAACCGGCGGTCCCGCTGAACCACATGACACGCGTACCGGACTATACCGTCAACTTCCGCGCAGACTACGAGCATCCATTCAGCAGCAACCTGTTGTTTCTCGCCTCGGCCGAGTGGTATTCACAGGGCGAGATGTACCTGACACTCGACAACCAGGAAGCGGGCGTCGTCGATCCGTACAGCCTCTTGAATGCCCAGATCGGAATTGGTTCAGCAGACGGACGCTGGCAGGTGGTTGCGTGGGGCCGCAACCTGACCGATGAGCTCTACCGGGAACGCCTGTTCGATATCATCGACATTCCTTTTGTCGGGCAGAAGTTCGCCGATCTCGGCCAGCCGGCGACGTATGGCCTGCGCCTGCTCGTCGAATTCTGACGGCAGGTTGCCGTCAGCCGGGATTGTGCAGTGTAATCAGCGATCGCGACTGCGGCGATTGCAGCTCGACCGACGGGTCCTCACCGAACAACGTCTTGTACCAGATGACGGTAAGGAATTCAGCGAGCTGCTCGTCGGAGGTCGTGATTTCATCGACCAGCTTGTTCAGGGCCGGGTCCGGATAGACGACCAGCTTGCGGCAGATCTCATCCATCATCGAACCGAGTGCATAGACGGCAAGCCGTACCGTCGCCGCTTGCACGTCGGCGTCGTCACCGTAACGGCGCAGCACACTGCGCGTCACGCGCTCATACCAGGCGGCGTTCTGCGACTGCATGAACTCGGAAAATTCGTTCACCTCGTCGCTGAGCTGCAGGATGCAGCGATGCAGCCCGGAATTCAGGCGAATCGACTTCAGCCATTGCAGGTTGGCCGCGTACATCGCGCCGAAAGGCGAAACATCGCGGTCACCGCCGGAATAGAACTGGCCAAGCGTCAGCATGAAGTCCTTGAGTACGCGCACGGTGATGTCGGTGCGGTTTTTGAAGTACAGGTAGAACGTGCTGCTGGCCACGCCGACTCGCTCGCAGACATCGGCAACCCGCAATGACAGGTAGCCGTTCTGGTTCAGTGATTCGGCGGCGGCGAGCATCAGCTGGTCCCGGGTCTCATCGCCCTTGCGCCGTTTGCCCCTGGTCCGCAGCTGGTTCCTGAGGTGCTTCCGGTAATCGAGGTACTGCACTGTTTACGCTCACTCCGTGGAGGTCGGTTGCATGGTAACTGTTTAGCGCCCCACGTGTCAGGCGGAGGAAACGTCATTTTTGCCACCCCGGTTCCGTCGACCTTCCCCCGAGAAAGCTTGCCAGACCTTGATTTCAGCGGAATTGGCAACCTGGATATTGACAAAAACTGACACCGACGTCAGTATCACATTTATTCGATTCAAGCTCAACTGACGAACTGTCCGAAGGATCCAGTATGGCAACGCAAAGATTCACGCTCGAGGAACAGCAAGAGAAGGTCGGCGAACTGATCGGCGTCTCGAGCTGGCTGCAGATTACGCAGGAGATGATCGATACCTTCAGCGAGGTCACACTGGACCCGGATCCGATGCACATCGATCCAGACTGGTGCCTCAAGAACAGCCCGTTCAAAAAGCCGGTGGCTTTCGGCTTCCTGACGATGTCGCTGCTGACCCATCTCGTGCACGAAGTCATGCCATACGACAAGTACGGGACGGCCAGCACCGGCGGTTATGCATTGAATTACGGGCTCGACCGGCTGCGATTCACAGGCGATGTCCCGGTTGACAGCCGCGTCCGCGGCCGGTTTACGCTCAAGGAAGTTCGCGAGCGTGCACCTGGCGAGCTGGTGCAGACGATTTACACCGAGGTGGAGGTCGAGGGCGAGGAAACGCCGGTCCTGGTTGCAGACTGGCTGTTCCTGTGGGTCACTGAGCCCGGGCACGTCCGCATCAGCGACAGCTAACCTGTCGAAAACCGGGTCGCGGGCCCTTGCGATCCTGTCACTGGGAGGAACATTGCGCCAGCAGAACGACCAACAGCCCCTGAGCCGCAAGACCCTGCTGGGTTTCGGTATCGGCTCGCTCGGCACCGGGATCTATTCGATCACGCCGAGCGTCCTGTTGCTGTATTTCATGACCGACACGCTCGGGGTTGCGCCGGGCCTGGCTGCGCTGGCCGTCGCGCTGCCGAAATTCTGGGATGTCGTTACCGACCCGGTGATGGGCGTCATCTCGGATAACACGCGTACGCGCTGGGGCCGCCGGCGCCCGTACCTGCTCGCCGGTGCCATCCTGATGTCGGTCAGTTTCGTATTCCTGTTCTCGGTACCTGATTTTGCAACGCCGACCGGCAGCTTCATCTACGTGATGGTCATCTACGTCATCAGCGCCACGGCCTACACCGTTTTTGCCGTGCCGTACATCTCGATGCCGGCAGAGATGAGTACTGATCCCCATGAACGCACGATCATCATGTCCTGGCGGATGTTTTTCGCGATGTCCGGGTTGTTGCTTGGCTCAGTCATGTCGCCGCTGCTGGTCGAATGGTTTGGCGGCGGGCGGCAAGGCTACGCGGCGATGTCCTTTATCGTCGGCGGCTTCTGCGCACTGGCGATGCTGACGACCTTCGTCGCGACCAAACACGTACCGAATGCGCAATATACGCAGGCACCGACATCTGTGAAGACGGCGGCGAAAGCGGGTCTCGCCAACAAGCCGTTCCTGGTGTTGATTGGTACCTATGTCCTGCAACTCGTCGGCATCGGTACGTTCACTGCCTGCGCACCGTACTACTTCGACTACGTGCTGGGCCGCGACGGATCGACCGCCGGGCTGTTCTTCCTGTTTTTCTTCGGCGCCACCACTTTGTCGATGCCGCTCTGGGCAACGGTGTGCCGGAACATCGGCAAACTGCGGGCTTACTTTGTCGCCGTCGTGCTGTATGCCGTGTTGAGCCTGTGTTTCCTCGCGCCGGGCGCCGCTACGCCGCTGACGCTGATCTACAGCCTCGCTGCCGTCATGGGCCTGCCGTTTGGCGGCATCATGATGATTCCCTTCTCGATGCTGACGGACACGATCGCGCTTGATACGAATACCCGCGGGCAGCGCCAGGAAGGTGTGTTCACGGGCCTGTGGACAGCCGGTGAGAAGACCGGGCTGGCGTTCGGTCCGCTGGTGGCCGGCAGCGTGCTTGCACTCGCCGGATTCATCGAGTCCGCCGGCAGCGACCTCGTGCAGCCGGACTCCGCAATCCGCGGCATCCGCTGGACGTTCGCCGCCGCACCGGCTGCGATGGCAGCGTTCAGCCTGTTGCTGCTCAGCCGCTACCATCTTCCAGCATCCCAACTGAGTGCAACGACAAAATGACGACAGATACGCTGCCACAACTCGACCGTATCAGCGATTTCGCCCGCTACCATGCAGATCGTACGCCGGGGGCGATTGCCATGCAGGTGGATGATCGGCAATGGACCTACCGGCAACTTGCTGATGAAGTGGACGTCATCGCGCGCGCGCTGCTTGCATCGGGCGTACAACGGGGCGATCGGGTCGCAACACTGTCGCCGCCGCACCCGGACTACTTCCTGTTGTTTCTCGCGGCCAGTTCGATCGGCGCAATCTGGGTGGGCCTGAACCCACGCTACCGCATCGACGAATACCGGCATGTCCTCGGCGACAGCGAGCCGCGCCTGCTGTTTGCGCGAACACGCATCAACGAACGAGACTACACCGCCGACATCGAAGCGCTGGCGGAAGAGACAGCATCGTTGCGCGACGTCATCGTGCTGGCAGGGAATCCGCCGATCGAAGGCGGCGTCGTGTTCGACGCGTTCATCGAACGTGCCGAAAAAGTCACGCTGGACGAGCTTACCAATGCGCGGCAACAGGTGGACCCTGCCGACACCGCGCTGATCGTCTACACATCCGGCAGTACCGGTACGCCGAAAGGCGCCATGCTGCCACACCGCGGCCTCGTCAAGTGCTCGCGCATCCAGCTGCGGTACTGGGGGTGCGACCCGCTGCGCGTACTGAATTATGCCCCGATCAATCACGTTGGTTGCGTGGGGGACATCTCCAGTTTCTGCCTTGTCGGTGGTGGCTGCATGGTGTTCATGGAAAAATTCGAGCCGTCCGCGCTGCTCGAAATCATCGAAAGAGAGCGCATTACCTGGTTTCTCGCCGTGCCAACCGTGCTGCACATGATGCTGGCATTGCCCGAGTTCGGGGACCACGACCTGTCATCGCTGCAAAAGGTCTGCTGGTCCGGCGCCGCGGCGCCGCCGGCCCTCATCGATGAGATCGCCGCGTGCTTTCCGGTCGTCAGCAATGCCTATGGCATGACCGAAACGGTTGGCTCGGTAACCTTCTGTTCAACCGGTGACGGTATGCAGGCACTGCGCGACACGATCGGTTACCCGGTACCGGAGTACGAGGTTCGCATCGCACGGCCCGACGGGTCGACAGCAGACACCGGCGAGGAGGGCGAAGTCGTCGTGCGCGGTGACTTCGTCATGAACGGCTACTGGCGCCGGCCGGAGGCCACGGCCGAGACGATCGATGTCGACGGCTGGTTGCACACAGCCGATACCGGTGTTGCCCTGCCGGACGGTGCTATCAAGCTGGCCGGTCGCATGAAGGAGATGTTTGTGTCGGGCGGCTACAATGTCTATCCGCGCGAAATCGAAAATGCGATAGAGAGCCACGATGACGTATTGCATGCGGCGGTCATCCCGGTCGACGACGAGGTATTCGGGGAAGTCGGACGTGCCTATGTAGAGTTCAAGGAAGGTTCGACGCTCACCGTGGACGCGTTGCGCAGCTATTGTCGCGAGCGCATGGCCAACTACAAGGTTCCCAAGCAATTCTCGATCATGACCGAGATGCCAATGTTGCCGATCGGCAAGATCGACAAAAACGCACTGAAGCAGACAGCACGCGAGAAGGCCGGCTGATGCAGGTTACGCTCGAGGATAAATACACGCAGGAGAAGGGCCAGGTGTTCCTGACCGGCGTTGAAGCCCTCGTGCGTATCCCGCTGATGCAGCAACGGCTGGACCGCGCGGCGGGTCTGAACACCGCCGGTTTCATCTCCGGCTATCGCGGTTCGCCGCTCGGTACCTATGACCTCGCGCTGAACCGTGCCGGCCGGTTCCTCGAGGCACACGACATTCGCTTCCTGCCCGGGGTCAACGAAGAACTGGCAGCGACAGCATGCCTTGGCGCCCAGCAGGCACCGCTGTTGCCGGGCGCAAACCGCGATGGCGTGTTCGCGATCTGGTATGGCAAGGGCCCCGGTGTCGACCGCAGTGGCGATGCCCTGAAGCATGGCAATCTTGCGGGTAGCAGTGCCCATGGCGGCGTACTGGTTGCGGCCGGTGACGACCACGCAGCCAAGTCGTCGACAACAGCGCACCAGTCCGAGCACGCGCTGCTGGCCGCGCTGATCCCGGTGCTCTACCCGGCGTCTCTGCAGGAATACCTGGCCTGCGGCCTGTACGGTTTTGCACTGTCGCGTTTCTCGGGACTCTGGGTAGGTTTCAAATGTGCCACCGAGGTAGTCGAGACCAGCGGTACGGTGCTGGTCGATCCACCGGATATCCGCCGGCCACAACTCGAGTTGCCGGAGGATGGCCTGAATATTCGCGTGGCGTTCAACCCGCTGGCCGATGAGCGGCGCGTTCTCGAACACCGGCTGCCGGCGGCCCAGGCATTCGCACGCGCTAACGGTCTCGACCGGGCCGTGTTGCACGGGCAGCGCCGTGAACTCGGCATCGTGACTGCCGGCAAGTCGTATACCGATACCCGCAAGGCGCTGGCTGCGCTTGGCCTCAGCGAGGAACGTTGCGCGGAACTCGGCGTCGGCGTGTACAAGCTGATGCTGACCTGGCCGGTGGAGACCGGTGGTCTGCAGGACTTCGCGAACGCTTATCGCCGGCTCGTCGTCATCGAGGAAAAGCGGCCGCTGATCGAAGAGCAGCTGCGCTCGGCGCTGTTCAACCTGCCCGCCGCGCGGCGACCGGAGGTTGTCGGCAAGACGGACCTGAAAGGGGCGCCGTTGTTGCCGTCGTACGGGGAGCTGTCGCCAGGCATCATCGCCGACGTCCTGGCCCGTAACCTCGCGGAGCTTGGTGTGCCGCTGCCGGACGGCGCAATGCATCGCTGTACGCTGGACGATGCTGACGTGCAGGCGATGGTGCGGGACATCGTCCGCACACCGGCATTCTGTTCAGGTTGCCCGCACAATCGCAGCACGGCCGTACCTGACGGCAGCCTGGCGATGGCGGGGATCGGTTGTCACACGATGGCGATCATGATGAAGGACAGCCGCACACTGCCGCCGACGCAAATGGGCGGCGAAGGTGCGAACTGGATCGGTGCCGAGGCCTTCACCGACACGCCGCACATGTTCCAGAATCTCGGCGACGGCACCTACTTTCATTCCGGGCTGCTGGCGATCCGCGCTGCTGTCGCGGCCGGCTCGAATATCACCTACAAGATCCTGTATAACGATGCCGTTGCGATGACCGGTGGGCAAGCGGTCGACGGTACGCTGACGGTGCCG
>JAUIDP010000010.1 GCA_030429005.1 Gammaproteobacteria bacterium
GTTGCGATCGAGGTCCTCGATCGGGGTCAGTTCGGTGGCCATGACAGGTCTCTCCGGGCGGGAATGAAAGACCTGTTATTATATACAGTATTACTCTAGATTTCCATTGAAAAACAACTGCTTACCGTTATTTTCGCTTCTAGAGATCACTACGGATTTCAAACAACTCCGGGAAGAAACTCGTATCGATCGCTTTCCTCAGGAACGGTACGCCGGAGGAGCCGCCGGTTCCCTGGCGATGACCGATGATTCGTTGCACCGTATACATGTGGCGAAAGCGCCAGTTCTGGAACGCATCCTCAATGTCGACCAGTTTCTCGGCCAGCTCGTACAACTCAAAGTACTTGTCCGGGTCACGGTAAACCCGCAGCCAGGCCGCGCGTACCGATTCCTCAGGCTCGTAAGGCTGGCTGAAATCGCGATCGAGAACACCGGCGTCGATTTCGAGTCCCTCGCCATCGAGTTTCTGCAACACCACGTCGTACAGGCTCGGCGCGTGCAGCACCTCGCGCAGTGCTTCGTAAACGTCCGGGTCGTGGCGATGCACTTCGACGAGTTTGCTGTTCTTGTTTCCGAGCAGGAATTCGAGTTTGCGGTAACCGTAGGACTGGAAGCCCGATGCCGGCCCGAGCGTATCGCGAAACTTCAGATAATCGACCGGCGTCATCGTCGACAGGATCGACCAGGACTGTGTTAGCTGCATCAAGATCAGCTTGACGCGTGCAATTACCTTGAATGCATGCCTGAAATCATTCTCCCGGATGTTACGTATCGCCGCTTCGACTTCGTGACCGGCCAGCTTGAGCCAAAGCTCGCTCGCCTGGTGAATGATGACAAACAGCATTTCATCGTGTTCGTCCGACAACAGGTGCTGGGCATTCAGGATCTCCGGCAAATGCAGGTAGCCGCCATAACTCATGCGATCTTTCAGGTCGGTGTGAATACCCTGCTCGAGTTCCCGGTAGTTTTTCGGTGACGAAGTCACGGTTGGTCTCCAAGTTTTTTCGTAGCGAGCGCATGCAGTTCCTGCATGACGTCCGGCGTGTCCCAGTCCTTTTCGATATTCGGCAACTGCATGATCCGGTCCATCACTTCGTTCTGCAGGTCACCTATGCGCAGCGCTTCAGCATACGGGATGTCCGGCGAAAACGTCACCATCGAATACAACGGCGTCCACAATTCCGGATGTAACTGGCTGAACCTGGCCTCGATCTTCTTGCGCAACTGAAAATTGCTGTCACCCGACAGGTCGCTCATTTCGACGAAGTTTCGTTTTGACAACTCAGCAATTGCGTCGCCGTTTGGTTTGCGGATGTTCTCGTACGCGGGGAAGATCTGCTGCCAGTCGTGGTCGTACTTCGTGATCAGCCGGTCCAGCTCCGCACAATCTTCAAAACCGCAGTTCATACCCTGCCCGTAGAACGGCACGATGGCGTGTGCTGCGTCGCCGATCAGGCCGACCTTGCAATTGAACGACCACGGAAAGACCTGCACGAGGAACAACGGTGCCGCGGTTTTCTCGAGGAAGACGTCCACCGGTCGCTCCAGGTAGTCCAGCGCATCGGCAAAGTGCTGTGCGAAAAACTTCTCGACATCGGACCGTTCGGTCAGCGACTCGAAGGAAGGCTCGCCCGCGAAATTCATGAACAGGGTACAGGTAAAAGAACCGTCCGGATTCGGCAGGGCGATGAGCATAAAGTCCTTGCGCGGCCAGATGTGCAGGGCGTTCTTCTCGAGCTGGTGCGTGCCGTCGGAATTCGCCGGAATGTTCAGCTCGATATAGCACTGCGGCATGTAGGTCTGGCTATAACTGAATCGTGGCAGGCGGTGTGCCAGTCGGCGTACTTTCGAATGCGCACCGTCCGCACCGAACAGGTAGTCGGACTGCACAATTCGTTGATCGGCGCCTGCGACGGCGAACGTCGCCGTGGCTGTTTCGAAATCCAGGTCGACGAGCCGGTGTTCGAAGCAGGTGCGAATGCTGTCCTCGCGGTCCGCGATATCGAGCAAGTGCTCATTGATGCCGCCGCGCGATACCGACCAGATCGCGTCGCCGTCGCCGCCGTACGGAATAGCCGTCAGCGAGCCGTCGCTGCCGTGCACAGCACGATGCGTCATCGGGATGGCCTGTTTGCGGACTTCGGCCCCGACCCCGATTTTCTCCAGCGACGCCCAGCCCCGGTCGGACAGGGCGATATTGATCGACTTGCCCTGGTAGATGCTGGTGCGCCGCGAATCGGGTCGCCCCTCGTACAGGCCAACCTTGTAACCATGACGTGCCAGCAGGATGGCCAGCAGCGTGCCGACCGGACCTCCACCGACGACCGTGAATGACTCCTGCATTACGTTGCGTCTCTTTGTGCCAGTAAGTCCCGCATGACTTCAGTAAATACGAACACGTCCGTGAAGGAGTTATACAGTGGCACCGGTGCCATGCGGATGATGCAGGGCTCGCGAAAGTCCGCGATAACACCGGCACCGATCATGCTGTCGAACAGGCTGCGTTCACGTCCGGCCACATCCATCGACAACTGGCAACCACGCTGTGCCGGATCGCGCGGTGTGATCATGCTGATTCGCGCATCCGGAAATTCTTCCGCCAACCGGTCGATCGCAAACTCGAGGTAGCCGGTCAGTTGCTCACTTTTTGCGCGCAGCGCCGGCATGCCGACCTCGGCAAAGACATCCAGCGATGCCTTCATTGCAGCCATGCCCAGGATCGGGACGTTGCTGAGCTGCCAGCCTTCCGCCCCTTCCATCGGCTGGAATCCGTTGCGCATCTGGAAGCGGGTGGACTTGTCATGCCCCCACCATCCGCCAAACCTCGGCAGCTCGAAATTCCGCCCGTGCCGTTCGTGCACGAAAATCCCGCCAACATTGCCGGGGCTGGCATTCAGGTACTTGTAGGAACACCAGGCTGCGAAATCGACGTCCCAGTCATGCAGCGACAACGGAATGTTGCCCGCCGCGTGCGCCAGGTCAAATCCGGCTACGGCGCCAACAGCGTGCGCTGCTTCGGTCAGCGCCGGCATATCAAAAACCTGGCCGGTGAAATAGTTCACGCCGCCGAAAAACACCAGTGCCAGTTCGTCGGCGTGTTCTTCGACTGCCGCGAGAATATCCTCGTGCCGAATGACACGCTCACCGTCTCGCGGTGCAATCTCGATGATGGCATCGTCCGGCGCGAAACCGTGAAACTGTGCCTGGGTTTCCAGCAGGTAGCGATCCGACGGAAACATCCTGGCCTCGCTGATGATCTTGTAGCGTTGCTGCGTCGGCCGGTAGAACGACACGAACAGCAGGTGCAGGTTGGTCGTCAGCGAATTCATGCAGACCACTTCCGACTCGCGGGCGCCGACAAGCGCGGCCATCGGCGGGGTCAACAACTCGTGGTAGCTGTACCACGGGTGGGTTGCGTGGAAGTGTCCTTCGACGCCGTACCTGGCCCACTCGTCGAGCTCCAGCTCGACTGCGGCTCGTACCGATCTCGGCTGCAGGCCCAGCGAGTGCCCGGTGAGATAAACGAGATGCTCGGTACCAAGGTCCGGGAAATGAAATCGCTCGCGACAGGAGCGCAACGGATCAGCAGAATCCTGCCCGCTGGCAAATTCGGCACTGAGCTCGTAGTGCATCTCAGCTTGCCGCCCTTGGTGGAATCGATACCCAGCCAGCCGGTGGTTCCTTGCCCGGATGCAGTGCACCACAGTCGGGACAGGTGCGTGCCGCTTCGTCGGCATAGAAGGACTCATACAGCGGCGGCAGATCCTGAACGATCGATTTCAACAGCACCTCGACCCGGTGCACGAGGCTGCCGCAGTCGAAGCAATACCATTCGAATGCATCCTGCAGTCCGTCGGGCCGTTTCGGCTCGATAACCAGGCCAACGCTGCCTGCCACGGGACGCTGCGGGGAGTGGCGCATGTGCTTGGGCAGGAAGAAAATATCGCCCTCGCGGATGACGATGTCGGAAAACTCACCGTCTTCGTAGACCTTGAGGAGCATGTCGCCTTCCAGCTGGTAGAAGAATTCCTCGACCGGATCGTCATGAAAGTCTGTGCGCTGGTTGGGCCCGCCGACGACGGTGACCATCATATCGGTGTCCTCCCAGATCTGCTGGTTGCCGACCGGCGGCTTCAGCAGGTGCCGATGGCGCTCAATCCAGTCCTGGAAATTGAATGCGGCGAGTTTGGTCATGGCAGCATCGCTCTCGAAAAAAGTCCGGGCTGCGAATTCTAAAGGAAAATACCGAGGTCAGCCCTGCCAGGTGCGAAACAGCATACGCCCCGCGGCAAGCAACAGAAACACCGCGAACAGGCGGCTGAGGCTCCTTCGACTCAGTGCATGCGCCAGCCGGACGCCCAGCGGCGCTGCCAGGACCGTCACCGGCGAGATCAGGACCAGCCCGACAAGGCTGACGAACCCCAGGTTGCCTGCCGGCAACAACTCGTTGCCCCAACCAGCGACGATGAAGCCGATCGTTCCTGGAATACTGATCAGCAGGCCGAACAGGGCGGAAGTACCGACGGCGCGATGAATCGGGGTATTCATCAGCGTCAGTGCGGGCACCGTCATGCTGCCGCCGCCGATTCCCATCATCGTTGAGATCGTGCCAATAGCAAGCGGGACAACGCCGATCACCGGGCCGCCCGGTACCGCATCGGTGAACGTCCTGTCCTCGAGCGGCAATGCCATCTTGACGGCCATCAGTAATGCGACGATACCGAAGACGGCACTCAGAACATCACCGCCGACCCGGCTGGCGATGACCGTACCGAGGACGGCGCCGAGCAGAACCAGCAAGGCCCAACGTCGTGCCAGGTCGACATCGACCGCAGCTTTGCCGTGATGCGCACGGGCCGAGGCGATCGACGTGGGAATGATCACGGCCAGCGAGGTCGCGACGGCAATATGCATGCGCACTTCCGCTGGCACACCGAGCAGGCCCAGGACAAACTCGAGCACCGGCACGACGACAATACCGCCGCCGACACCCAGAAGACCGGCCAGGACGCCGGCGGCAATGCCGGTACCGAGCATGGCAGTAACGATGACGATGTAGTCACCCACTACCCGTGCACCCGGCCTGTGGCGACTGCGACGATCAGTTCGATACGGGTACTAACCGACCAGGCACTCGGCCAGGGTCGTCTCCAGCAGCGACAAGCCTTCATCCAGGATTTCGTCGGGGATCGTCAATGCCGGCAACAGTCGAATGACGTTGCCGTTGACGCCACAGGACAGCAGGATCAAACCGTTGTCAGCGGCCTTAGCGACCAGCCGTTTCGTGAGATCAGCAGCCGGCTGTGTGGCATCGCCGTTGCTGACCAGCTCCATCGCGATCATCGCGCCGCGTTCGGCACGGATCTCGCCGACCACGTCCGGGTATTTTTTCTGCAGGGCCAGCAATCGTGCTTTTGCCCGCTCGCCGATCGCGAGTGCACGATCCACGAGGTTTTCCTGTTCAATCACGTCCAGTACCGCGAGCGCAGCCGTGCAACCCACCGGCGAACCGGCGTAGGTACCGCCGAGTCCGCCCGGCAATGGCGCATCCATGATCTCCGCCTTGCCAACGACAGCGGCCAGCGGGTAGCCGCCGGCAATACCCTTGGCCGTCGTGACCAGGTCGGCCTCGATGCCGGCATACTCGGAACAGAAAAAGCGCCCGGTGCGGCCGAACCCTGTCTGGATCTCATCGGCAACCAGCACGATGCCGTGTTCGTCGCAAACGTGCCGCAACGCTTGCAGGAATTCATCGGGCGCCGGGTAGAAACCGCCCTCGCCCTGTACCGGCTCGACGATGATCGCCGCGCAATCCTCCGGCGCCAGGTCGACCTTGAACAGGGTGCGCAGCGCGCGCAATGCATCGTCAGTGCTGACACCATGGTACGGAATCGGGAACGGCGCGTGGTAGACCTCGCCCGGGAACGGGCCGAACAGGTTCTTGTACGGCGTGATTTTGCCGGTCAGTCCCATCGCCAGCAGCGTCCGCCCGTGGAAACCACCGTTGAATGCAATCACACCCCGGCGGCCGGTGTGCGCGCGCGCGATCTTGATCGTGTTTTCGACGGCTTCAGCGCCCGTCGTGACAAAAATGGTTTTCTTGGCCGAGCTTCCCGGCGCCAGGTCATTGAGTTTCTCGGCGAGACGCACGGCACTGTCATATGGCGTCACCATGACGCAGGTATGACTGAAGCGCCCGACCTGCTCCTGTACCGCCGCTACCACTGCCGGATGGCTGTGGCCGGTGTTGCACACTGCGATGCCGGTTGCGAAGTCGACATACCTCCGACCCTCGACGTCCCAGATTTCGGCGTTCAGTGCACGTTCGACATACACGGACGTTGCATTGCCCTGGCCGCGGGCAATTGCCGCACTCTTGCGCGCCTGCCAGTCTGCGTTTCTTACCATTATCGGTGTTGCCTGTGTCGCCTGGGAATTGCTCATGACCTGGATCCTCGAAATCTGCGAATTGTTCCGTTGCCGACCTGCGCTAGCCGGGCCATACCTCTTTCAGCAGGCCGCGGATGTATTGCCGGTGCTTGCCATCCTTGATGACGTAGTCGAAGTATCGCTCAAAACCGGCCCGGGTCACACGCTGATCGACTCTTTTGCAAGCAGCTATCGACTCCCGGCCATCGTCCGGCTGGCCGAGGGCCGCCTGTGTGACGGCCAGTGTGACCCAGGGCGGGGACCAGCCAGGATAGGCGTTGACTGATCGCTGCGCTTCGCGTGCGGCATCGTCGTAGTACTCCTGCTGCAGGTAGGCCCAGGACAAGGTCGCCAGGAACCAGTGCGTCGCTTCGTCGCGGGGCGACAGCCGCAACGCAGCACTCACCTGCCCGATGGCATCCTCGGCGCGGCCGCTGCAGGTCAGCGCCAGCGCCAGCAAGCCCATGCTCCATGCCGAGTTCGGGTCCAGTTCCAGCGAGCGATGCAGGTACTCAACGCCCTTTGCAGCTTCACCGAGGCAGGTGTGAATATGTCCATAACTCGCGAGAACCAGCGGGTCCTCCGGCAACGCGTCGACCCCCCGCTTGCCCATCGACCACGCCGCGAAGCTGTCGGCGGTGATGTTGTCGCTCCAGCCGTTGGAAATTTTCATTGCCAGGCTCGTCGCCAGGAACGCCAGCGCACGGCCGTTGTCCGGCTCGATCTTTAGCGCTGCACGATAAGCGGCTTCCGCCTGCAGGTTGGACTCACGATTGAACCGTGACCAGCTGCTGCCAGTGCCCTTGTGCAAGAGCCCCCAGACATCGAGCGCTTCCGGGTCCGCTTTCACGGACCGGCGCCCTTCCGCTTTGCGGACCTGTGAGCCGAGCGAGGCGACGATCTGGCGGGTAATGTCGTCCTGGATCTCGAAGAAATTTACCAGCGGGCCGTCATAGCGCTCCGACCACTCCCGGGCGCCGGTGGTCGCATCCACGAGCGATGCATTGATGCGCAGGTTCTCGCCGGCACTGCGCAGGCTGCCCTCGACGACGTATTGCACACCGAACTCCTCGACAACTTGCTGGTAGTCGACGGCGAGCGACCGGTAGTTGCCGAGCGAACCGGGCGAGATGACGAACAGCCAGGCATTGCGTGACAGATCGGTGGAGATATCCAGCGTCAGCCCGTCCGCCAGGAAATCCTGTTCGGCCGAGTCGCCGACGTTGGCAAATGGCAACACGGCGACCGGGATCTGCTCGCGGCCGGGTGTCCTGCGCGCGGACACCCGCGACTCCTGCCGGTGCTCGCGAACCGGAGCGACGAAACGGTAGCCGCCTTTTTTTACCGTGCCGATAACACGCATCTGCCGCGAATCGTCATCGACAGCCTGGCGCGCCTTCATGACGCAACGCGTCAGCGCCGACTCGGTGACGATGACATTCGGCCAGATGGCATCCTGCAATTCGTCTTTGCCAACTGCCCGGTCGCGACGCTCCAGCAGGTACAGCAACAGGTCGTAGACTTTGGGCTCGACTGCCAGCGGTTCGCCGTTGTGCGAAATTTCACGCCTGGCCGTAACGATCTCAAAATCGAAAAAGCTGTATACCGGACTTGCCAAGTTGCCACCGACAGTCTTGGGAGTGCCGGTGAGTGTAAACCAAACGGTTCTAGCCGGTCGTATTGAAAATGCTGGCGCCCGCTTCTGCCCCAGATACGGATTTTCGGAAGGCCGCAAACAGCTCGCGGCCCATGCCGATATGACCGGCCGATACGTCGATAGCCACCGTCTCACGCTGCTCCAGGTCGTCGTCTGCTGCGACCGACAATACGCCCGCCTCGGCATCGAGACGCACGATATCGCCGTCGCGAATCTTGCCGATAGCGCCGCCGGCTACTGCTTCCGGTGTGACCTGGATCGCTGCCAGCACCTTTCCGGATGCACCAGACATGCGCCCGTCGGTCAGCATTGCAACCTGAAAGCCGCGGTTCTGCAATACACCGAGATAGGGAGTCAGTTTATGCAGTTCCGGCATGCCGTTGGCGCCCGGTCCCTGGCACGGCAGCACGGCGACGAAGTCGCGGTCGAGTTCGCCGTTGTTGAAAGCGTCCTTGAGCGCGTCCTGTGAATGAAAGACCAGCGCGGGCGCCTCGATGTTCCGATGCTCCTCGGCCACAGCCGAGACCTTGACGATGGCACGACCGACATTGCCGTCGACGAGTCGCAGGCCGCCCTCGTCGTCGAACGGCGCCCTGGCTGAGCGCAGTACATCTGTATCGAGCGACGTGTCGCGCGCCGGCTGCCAGCCGAGCTGGCCATCCGCCAATGTCGGCTCCTGGCAGAACCGGCTGAGGCCATGGCCGAGTATCGTTGCCACATCGTCGTGCAGCATGCCGGCGTCCAGCAAATCGCGAATCATGAACGCGAGCCCGCCCGCGGCATGAAAATGATTCACATCGGCCAGCCCATTGGGATAGACGCGTGCCATCAATGGCACCACGGCAGACAACTCGGAAAAATCCTGCCAGTCGATGCGGATACCGGCAGCCGCGGCAATCGCAACCAGGTGCAGCGTGTGATTGGTCGAACCGCCCGTCGCGAGCAAACCGACGATAGCGTTCACGATGGCCTTTTCATCGACTATGCGGCCGATCGGCGTGTAGTTGTCGCCGAGGCCCGTATTAGCCAGCACCGTCTGTACCGCTGCGCGGGTCAGTTGCTCACGCAATTCGGTGCCGGGATTCACGAAAGAACCGCCTGGCAATTGCAGCCCCATGAACTCCATCAGCATCTGGTTGCTGTTTGCCGTGCCGTAGAACGTGCAGGTGCCGGGCGAATGATAGGAGGCCGACTCGGCGGCGAGTAACTCGTCCCGCCCGATCTTGCCGGCTGCAAATTCTTCGCGAATGCGCGCTTTCTCCTTGTTCGGCAGCCCGGAAACCATCGGCCCGGCCGGGACGAAAACGACCGGCAGGTGGCCGAAGGACAAAGCTCCGATCATCAGGCCCGGCACGATCTTGTCGCAGATGCCGAGGCACAGTGCCGCATCGAACATGTCGTGCGACAACGCAACGGCCGTCGCCAGTGCAATGACATCACGGCTGAACAGCGACAGGTCCATGCCATCCTGGCCTTGTGTGACGCCGTCGCACATCGCTGGAACGCCGCCCGCGAACTGCGCCGTTGCGCCGTTTTCTTCCGCGGTTTTTTTCAGCAGCGCGGGATAGCTCTCGAACGGCTGGTGCGCGCTGAGCATGTCATTGTAGGCAGAAACGATGCCGATATTCGGCGTTGCCTGTCCGGTAAGGCGCCGCTTGTCGGCGACACCGCTGGCGGCCATGCCGTGCGCGATGTTGCTGCACGACAGCCCATGCCGGGCCGGACCGTCGCTGGCCGCGGCTGCGATCCTGGCGAGATAGGCAGAACGGTCGCCCGCGCTGCGTTGCTGGATCCGCTCGGTAACTTGCTGGATGACTTTGTTCATGGATGACCTCTATGGCGCCCAGAAGACGGTGACCGGCACCCGGGTTTGCCGTAGTAAATGTGAGACTGGAAACTGATCGTCATCGCGGCCTGCCTGCTCGAGCACGGCGCGCTTCGCATCGCCGAAACACAGCAACACAATTTCGTCGCTCCTCAGAAGTGCGCCTAGCGTCAGGCTGATTCGCGGATGCGGGCTTGCCGCCGTGGTGACGGGAATACAACAGGTGGAACTGGTCGCGCGTAACCCGATGGCAAGGTTGCCGGCGTCCGGAAACAACGACGCAAAGTGTCCGTCGTCACCCATGCCGAGCAGCGCACAGGCCGTGGCAACGTCCGTCTTGGCCAGCAAGCGCGACACGTAGTCGCTGCGCTCTGCCAATGACATGTCCGCTGCATACATCGGCAGGAAATCTGCATCGCGCACGGGGCCGACAAACAGGTGTTCGCGCAACATGCGTTCATTGCTGTCGGCGTGGTCCGCGGGAACCCAGCGTTCGTCACTGAGCAGGACCTGCACTTGCGACCAGTCCACCGGCGCTTTGGCGAGATGCGCATAGCACTGTTGTGGCGACGATCCGCCGGTCACGATCAAACGCGTCTTCGCGGCCTGCTGCAAACGCCGCTCCAGCGCGGCACTGATCTGGTCTGCAGCCGCAATCGACGCCTGCTCCCGGGACTTGTATTCCTGCAACATTGTCTAGACCTCCGGGTACCAGCGGCGACCATCGCGATCGAGCAGGAAATCCGCTGCGCTCGGTCCCCAGGAGCCGGCTATATACGATTCGACCTTCTGCTGGGACTCGGCCCAGCCTTCGATGATGCCGTCGACCCATTGCCATGCCGCATCAACTTCGTCACGACGCATGAACAGAGCCGGGTTGCCACGCAGTACCTCCATCAACAGGCGCTCGTAGGCATCCGGATAGCGCAGGCCGAAGGTTTCCTCGAAACTCAGGTCGAGCGACACGGCACGCAGGTCGAAGCCGCCGGGGCCGGGTTCCTTTGCCATCAGGGACAACTTGACACCTTCGTCCGGCTGCAGGCGGATGACGAGCCGGTTCGGTTGCACGTTGAAAGACTGCTCCGGGAAGATCGAATGCGGCACATCCTGGAACTGCACGACGATTTCCGAGTGCTTGCGATTCAGGCGTTTGCCGGTCCTCAGGTAGAACGGCACGTTGGACCAGCGCCAGTTGTCGATTTCTATTTTCAATGCGACGAAGGTTTCGGTCAGGCTCGCGTCATCACCGAGTTCGTCGTGATAGCCGGGCACCGTCTCACCGCTGATGGCACCGGCGCTGTATTGCCCGCGCACCGTGTGCTCCCTTGCGACAGCGGCGTCGATCGGCCGCAGCGCACGGAGCACCTTGATCTTCTCGTCGCGCACGGCATCGTGGTGCAGGCTGGACGGGCTTTCCATCGCCGTCAGGCAAACGAGCTGCAGCAAGTGGTTCTGCACCATGTCACGCAGCGCGCCGACATTGTCGTAGAACTCGATACGTCCGCCAACACCGAGGTCCTCGGCAACCGTGATCTGGACGTGGTCCACCGTACCGCGCCGCCACATCGGCTCGAACAGCGAGTTGGCGAAGCGCAGTGCCAGGAGGTTTTGTACGGTTTCCTTGCCCAGGTAGTGGTCGATCCGGTAAATCTGGTTTTCCCTGAAGCAGCGGCCCACTTCGTCGTTGATTTTCGATGCGGATTCCAGGTCCCGGCCCAGCGGTTTTTCCAGCACGATGCGGCTTTGCGGCGTGATCAGCCCGTTGCTCTTCAATCCTTTGGCGATGGCGCCGAACAGGCTGGGCGCTGTCGCCAGGTAGGTGACGCGGGTACGCGATTCGTAGCCCTTTAACAGCGCCTGCAGCGACTGCCAGCTGCCCGGGGCCAGCGCATCGAATTGCAGGTAGTCGATGCGGGCACTGAACTTGCGCCAGTGCTTGTCGACGAAATCCCCGTCGGCAAGGTTCTCCTGCAGTGCAGCCCGCGCCATCGCGAGGTATTCGGCACGCGTCATCGCACTGCGGCCATTTGCAATGATGCGGCTGTCGCCAGTGATCTGGCCATCGCGGTGACGATGATAGAGCGCCGGAAGCAGCTTCCGCCGCGCCAGGTCGCCTGTACCACCGAAAATCACGAGGTCGAATTCCTCGACCGGAACCAGTTTCGCCATGCTGCTGCCCTCAGAGTATTTTCGAAACCCTACTACAATTGATCGTTACTTGACTCGAAAAGTTGGTATTTTCCACTACTTTTTTGTAGTTTTACTACATGCTGGCCATCATCGAACAACGCCTCCCGGATCTCAGCCGCACCGAGCAACGCATCGCGCGCTGGGTGCTGCAACACCCGCGAGAAGCGGCCAGCTCGAAACTCGCCGCCGTGGCGAGCGCCTGTGATGCCAGCGAACCCTCCGTCATTCGCTTTTGCCGGCATATCGGCATGCGCGGTTTTCGCGAATTCACGATGCGCCTGACCGAATCCCTGAGCCGCCCGGCCGTCTTCGTCCACCGCAATGTCAGCCGTGACGACAGCACCATCGACGCAGTGGCCAAGGTCATGGACACGTCCATTCGCGCGCTGGTGAACGTGCGGGCGTCGGCGACGTCAATGCCGTTTGAAGCGGCCGTCGCCACGATGAAGACCGCCCGGCAACTGACGTTTGTCGGCCTTGGCGGCTCGGGCCATGTTGCAGAGGACGCCTGCCACAAGTTCTTTCGCCTCGGTGTGCCCTGCAATGCCATCATCGATGCACCGACGGCACTGCAGTCGGCAGCCATTGCATCGTCTGCCGATGTGCTGATCATCATTTCGCTGAGCGGCACGTCGCCCGCCCTCGCCCGGGTTGCGCAACTGGCGGCCGAACGCCAGGCAACCGTCATTGCAGTAACCGACCCGGACTCGTTGCTGGCGAACACGGCAGGCATCCTGTTTTCCTGTGATGTCCTCGACGACGCCAGCATCTATACGCCAATGAGTTCGCGACTTGCACACCTGGCTGTGCTCGATGCATTGCAGACCTCGCTGGCGCTGGAACTTGGCGAGACTGCACTGCAGCACCTGCAAGCGACCAAGGCAGCTATCGGGCACGAGCCACGGGACAGCTAGCCGGACGCGGCATCTCGGCACAGCACGGGGTGTTATGATCCGCAGCGTATCGCAATGCCCTGCGGGAGACTTGTTGTGACCAGCTTTACACTCAACGGCGCACCGGTCGAGGTCGACCTGCCTGCCGACACACCGTTGCTCTGGATCCTGCGCGACGAACTGCGTATGACCGGTACGAAGTACGGCTGCGGCGTAGCGCAATGCGGGGCCTGCACGGTGCTGTTCAATGGCCAGGCGTTTCGCTCCTGCCAGCTGCCGCTGTCTGTGCTGCAGGACGCCGACGTCCTGACGATCGAAGGGCTGTCCGGCGGCCGCGGTATCAGCCCGGTGCAACAGGCCTGGATTGACCACCAGGTCGCGCAATGTGGTTACTGCCAGTCCGGCCAGATCATGCAGGCGACCTGGCTGCTGCAGCAGAACCCGGACCCGTCGGACGAGGACATCGACCGGGCGATGAGCGGCAACCTGTGCCGTTGCGGCACCTATCCACGGATTCGCGATGCGATCCGGTCAGCGGCGCAATACATGCGGGATGCCCGCGATGGGTAAAGCCAGGACGATCGCCCGGCGCACGTTCATTGCGGGTTCTGCGGCGATCGCCGGCGGCGTCATTTTTGGCACCTATGTCGCCAGGAAGCCGCATACAAACCCGTTGCTCGCGGACCTCGATGAGGGCGAAGCAACCTTCAATCCGTGGATCAGGATCAGCGGCGAACGGGTGACACTGATTGCGCCGCACGCGGATGTCGGACAAGGTACGGCGTCCATGCAGGCAGCATTGATCGCCGAGGAAATGGACCTTGCCTGGGGCGAGTTCGAGGTCGAGTTCGGGCAGCCGGACGCGGCGTACTACAACACGGCGACGGCAGACGAAGTCGTACCGTTCGTTTCCCACGACAACAGTTTTGCCGCGCGGACGGTTCGCGGCCTTGCCGGCAGCGTCGTAAAGATCGCCGGCGTCATGGTTACCGGCGGTTCATCGTCAGTCCCCGACAGTTTCAATAAACTTCGACTGGCCGGTGCGGTGGCGCGCGAAACGCTGAAACTGGCGGCGGCACGGCAGGCGGGCCTCGCCGCAGGCGATCTCGAAACGCGTGCTGGCGCGGTTGTCTTTCCGGACGGGGCGGTCGTGCCGTACACTGAACTCGCCGTCGCGGCAAGCGAGGTCGAGCCGGTTGCCGACGTGGCGCTTCGCGATCCGAGTGAGTGGCGGCTGCTGGGCAAAGACATGCTGCGGCTCGATACACGGGGAAAATCAACCGGGCAGCAACAATTCGGTATCGACCTGCACATTGACGGCATGCAGCACGCTGCCGTGAGAACCAATCCGCGACAAGGCGGCAGCCTGTTGTCGTTCGATGCCGATGCAGCCATGTTAATGCCGGGCGTCGACAAAGTGCTTGCTATCAGCAACGGCTTTGCTGTTATCGCCAACAACACGTGGAATGCGTTTCGCGCCGTCAACGCCGTTTCGGCGGAATGGGGCGAAGCACCCTACCCGGCGAATATGCCGGACCACTGGGCTGCCGTCAGCGCTGCCTTCACCGACGAGCACCTGGACAAGGAATGGCGCCACGACGGTGATGTGCCGCAGGCGCTGGCCGCCGGCGAACCGGTCCTGGCCGAGTACCGTGCGCCGTATGTTGCCCACCAGCCGCTCGAGCCGCTGAACGCGATTGTGCGCGTCAACCCGGGTTCGGTCGAAGTCTGGTCCGGGCACCAGATGCCGAGATTCCTGCAGGAGGCCGTTGCCGAAGTGGCCGGTATCGAGGCAGACGACGTGATCTTCTACAACCAGTTTACGGGCGGCAGTTTCGGCCACCGGCTGGAACTTGCCTACGTTGTACAGGCCACGGAAATTGCGCTGCAGAAGCCGGGCACGGCGATCAAGCTCACCTACACGCGCGAAGAGGACTTCGCGCACGACTATCCCAGGCAAATCGGCATGGCGCGCGGCGCGGGCACCGTCGCAAACGGCAAGGTGACCAGCTACGATCTGCAGGTCGCCAATGTGTCGGCGATCACCTCGCAAATGGGCCGGCTCGGGCAGCCGGTTCCGGGGCCCGACGGACAGATCGCTGCAGGCGCCTGGAACCTGCCGTACACGATTCCGAACTTTCGCATGCGAGCTTACCGGGTGCCGGAGCTGGCACCGACCAGCTCCTGGCGTTCTGTCGGCGCGTCGACACAGGGATTTTTCGCCGACTGTTTTCTCGACGAACTGATCCACGCGGCAGGCGCCGACCCGCTCGAAGAACGCCTGCGGCTGATCGAGCGCCGTGAGTCCCGGCAGGTGCTGGAAGCTGTGGCCGAGATGTCCGGCTGGGGCTCGGACCCGGGAACCGGGCGCGGCCGGGGCGTTGCGTTTGTCGACAGTTTCGGCGTGCCAACAGCGGAAGTCGTGGAGGTCTCGCAAACACCGCGTGGTATCACGATCGACAAGGTATTCGTGGCAGCCGACGTAGGCACCGTCGTCGATCCGGTCAATTTTGACAACCAGGTCAAAGGCGCCGTGATCTGGGGACTGGGGCATGCGATGAACTGCGAAATTACCTATGCCGATGGCAAGGCACAGCAGTCCAACTATCACGCGCACCCTGCCATGCGCATGCACCAGTGCCCGGAGATCGAGGTGCGCGGCCTCGAACTGGCGACGAAAATTCGCGGTATCGGCGAACCGCCAGTGCCGCCGGCCGCGCCGGCACTGGCGAATGCGATCTTCGCCGCAACCGGCCAGCGTTTGCGCGAGATGCCGTTCAACAAGTTTGTGAAATTTGCCTGAGGGAACCCGCCCGTGACCTACTTTGAAAGTGAAGAACCTGCGTGCCAGTCCGCCAGCGGCGAAGTCGAGCTGACGATCCGGCCGAAGCTGAAAGACCTCGGTGAGTTCACCGTTCGCAGGGTATTGCCATCGCCCGAGCGCCGCATGGTCGGCCCATTCATATTCTTCGATCACATGGGGCCCGCGGAGTTTCCACCGGGCGAAGGCATCGCGGTTCGCCCGCACCCGCATATCGGGATCGCCACAATTACTTACCTGTTCACCGGCCAGATCATGCACCGCGACAGCCTCGGCTTCGTACAACCCATCAACGCCGGCGCAGTCAACCTGATGACAGCCGGCCGCGGCATCGTCCATTCCGAAAGAGCCGGCGATGACCTGGAAACAACCTCGTCGCTGCATGGTATCCAGTCGTGGATGGCGTTGCCGACTGACGACGAGGAAATCGCACCGGAGTTCCTGCACTATCCGGCAGATTCGATCCCGCAAGTCGATGTCGGCGAGGTGCTGGTGCGGGTCATCATGGGATCCGCGTACGGACAACAGTCGCCGGTCAGGCTGTTCTCATCAACCCTGTACCTCGAATGCCGTATTCCGGCGGGCTCGGAACTGGCGTTGCCGGGAGACGTCGAGGAGCTGGCTGTCTACGTTGTCGAGGGTCAGGTCAGGGTCGGCAAGGACAACTGCGAAGCCGGTGTCATGGCGGTCGCCGGCCGGGGCCAGGCTTTGCGGCTCACGGCGAATGCGGACAGCCGCGTCATGGTCATCGGTGGCAGCACACTCGGCAAACGCCATATCTGGTGGAATTTCGTGTCGAGTTCGAGAGCGCGCATCGAGCAGGCCAAGGACGACTGGCGCGAGAAACGCTTCGCGATGGTCCCGGGCGACGACGAGTTCATTCCATTGCCGGATTAACCGGCAGCGCCAGGCATCAGGTCAGTCCTGCATTTCTCAACGGCAGTTCCCGCACGCGCTTGCCACTGGCCGCAAAATACGCGTTGACGATCGCCGGCGCGATCGGCGGCACACCGGGTTCGCCCACACCACCCGGCGGCGCATCCGATTCCATGATATGGCAGTGGATGGCCGCGGGCGCTTCGCTCATGCGTACGACCGGGTAGGTGTCGAAGTTGCCTTCGACGATCCCACCATCCTTCGCCGTCAGTTCGCCGTGCATCGCCAGGCTCATGCCAAAGATACCGGCGCCCTCCATCTGCGCGATCACGCGATCCGGATTGATCACTGTACCGGCGTCCATGCAGATCCACATTTCATGCACAACCAGCTTGCCGCTATCGTCGACGCTGACTTCAGCGACGGCGCCGACGTAAGTCAGGAACGAACGGTGCACAGCGATGCCGAGACCACGACCGTCGGCAAGCTTGCGGCCCCACGATGCCATGTCGGCGACCTTGTTGACGACCGCGGCCAGCCGGCCCGTATCGACCGGGTACGTCGCCAGGTCCTGGTCGTAGTTCGCATATTCGGCGCCGTCTGCCGCGGGATCGATCTTGCGCGCAGGCCCGATCATTTCCAGTAAGTGTTGTTTCGGGTCGACGCCTTTCAGATGCGCCAACTCGTCGACAAAACTGCAGGCGCCAAACGCATGGAAGATGTTACATACCGACCGCAGCCAGCCGACGCGGACGTGCGCGGTCGCGTCGCAGGCTTCGATGCGCAGGTTCGGGACATTCCACGGTGCATCCAGCGCGCCGAGGCCCAGCTCCATGGATGTCGGTGTGACAACACCGGGGGCAAAGGTCGAGAAGATTGACGGGAACGCCGTACGCTGCAGCCAGCTGGTCGTCTTGCCCTCTGCGTCCATCCCGGCACGGTAATACTGTGCGCTGACTGAATGAAAATATCCATGCCGCAGATCGTCCTCGCGGGTCCATGTAACCTTGACCGGGCGACCGGTTTCACGCGACAGCCAGGCCGCTTCTGCAGCAAAGTCCGGCTTCGACTTGCGGCCGAAACCGCCGCCGAGCAGCGTTACGTGCGACGTCACTTTGTCCTTGTCGACACCCAGCGTTGCCGCCACGGTATCGCGGGTCGCTTGCGGGTTCTGGACACAGGCCCAGACATCACAGGTCCCGTCCTTGTTTACGCGCGCCAGTGCAGCTGGCGGTTCCATCGGCGCCTGCGCCAGCAGCGGCGCGTAATAAAGCGCATCGTGCGTTGATTCGGTTTCACTGTCCACATCACCGCGCTCAAGCATCGTCGTGCCCGGTTTCTGGGCAGCCTCGAGCAGGCTCTTCTTGTAGGCCGCATCCTGGTAACCGCCATTTGCGCCGCGGTCCCACTCGATCTTCAACGCCTTGCGGCCCTGTTCAGCCGCCCAGGTGTTGTCGGCGAGGACCGCGATGCCACCCTGCAGATTGAACAGTGCCGGGACTGTCGGTTCCGGCAGACGAATGACAGCCACCACACCGGCCACCTGCTTCGCCGCAGAGTCATCGAACGACGCGACCGTGCCGCCGAAGGCCGGGCAGCGCTCGATGGATGCGTACAGCATGTCCGGCAACGTCTTGTCGATGCCGTAGATGGCGCGCCCGGTTGTGAAGTCCATGGCGTCGATCGTGTCGAGCGACTTGCCAATGTAACGGTAGTCCTTGCGATCCTTGAACGCGGCCGTTTCCGGCAACGGCAGCTTGCTCGCCGCATCGACCAGCTCACCGAAGCCGGCGGACCGGCCGCTGGCCTCGTGATGCACGGCATGATGACGAGCAACGCACTCATCGGCCGGAACGCCCCAGCGACTCGCCGCCGCCGCGATCATCAGGTCGCGCGCGGTTGCGCCGGCATTGCGCAGCAGGTCGAAATGCTTGCGGATGCTGGTCGATCCGTCGGTATTCTGGTCGCCGTATTTGTCGTCACCGACGGCCTGGATGACGCTGATCTTGTCCCAGTCAGCCTCGAGTTCGTCGGCGATGACCTGCGGCAGGGACGTACGTATGCCCTGTCCCATCTCCGAGCGATAGCAATAGATCTCGACGATGCCGTCATCGCGAATATTGACGTAGACATTCGGTGCGACCGACGCGCCGGACGGTTGCATCGCCGGCATGACCACGTCACTCGCCCGGGCCGCGCCCGGCAAGGTCAGCGCAAATACGAGGCCGCCACCGGCCTGCCCCGTACGTCGCAGGAACTCGCGCCGACTGATCCGCTGCAGGCCACTCATGACTGTTCCTCCGCAGCCTTGTGAATTGCGCTGCGAATACGCGTGTAGGTCCCGCAGCGGCAGATGTTGCCGCTCATCGCGGTGTCGATTTCCGCATCGCTCGGATTCGGGTTGCGCTCGAGCAAGGCAACCGCCGTCATGATTTGTCCCGACTGGCAATAGCCGCACTGCGGAACATTCAGATCGCGCCAGGCCTTTTGTACCGGGTGGTCACCGTTTTCGGACAAGCCCTCGATTGTCGTGATGCGCTTGCCGGCCGCGGCCGAAACCGGCACTGCGCAGGAGCGGATCGGTGAGCCGTCCAGGTGCACGGTGCAGGCGCCGCACAGTGCCTTGCCGCAGCCGTACTTCGTACCGGTTAATCCGGCGATATCGCGAATCGCCCATAGAAGAGGCATTGCCGGGTCGACGTCCAGGTTGACCGACTTGCCATTAAGCTCGAATTCTGTCGCCATGAGTACTCCGGAAGATCGCCGCACCGGCCATCATGGTACCGCATTATCCGGCCAAACCGGAGCTCCCGCTGCCCGCCTCCCGACCGTTTCAGTCGCACATCGGTCGAATGCGATGGGATTCGCGAACAGCGCTCAGGTAGCGGAACGCACCGCCATCGCTGACGTAGTAGTAAGCCGTGTCATTCGGCATGACCGCAACGATGATGCCGCCGAAACCGGACAGTACGACAACCCAGGCCGGATTGGTGCAGCCGAGATACGACGACACATCGAAACTGCGAAAGCCGTTGTTGTAGCGGATGTTTTCCAATTCGGCGACCAGGCCCGGGTCGGTCGGCACACGCTGCTTGATTGCATCGAACATGGGGCGGTACAGCGGCTCCGAATTGCCGATCCGGCCGTCCATTGGCCCGATGAAGCGGGCAATCTTGGCGATATCATCGCGCTGCAGCACGAGACCGTAACCGGTATAGGGCTGGCGTTCTGCATCGTAGGTTCGTCGCGTATTCGCAGCCCCGACCGAGAGCTGCAGTGGCTCGAACACCTCGGCGAGCAACAGGTCATCGAAAAAGTCGGCATCGTTGCCGCGTTCGAGCCGCAGCACGGCATTCATTGCCACACCGGCAAGGTAGGTATCCCAGGTGTGGTAGCTGAGATGTGTGCCCGGGTCCGTTTGGCGCGGAAAATGGTTGCAGGCAAAGTCGATCCGGCCAGCATGGTCCGACAGAAAAAATGCCCCGTTGACCGCAGCGTCTTCGTCGCCATGCAGTTCCCGCGACCCGAAGTGCCCGGTCGTCATGTCCAGTGCGTGCTCGATGGTCACGTCGTGCCAGCCATGCGAACACGCTGGCACAACAGAACCGATCGGTGTCGCCGCGGCGCCGGGCAGCGCGGCTTCGAGCAGCATCAGTGAGAAGCCACCGACAATCGATTTGGCCGTGGAATAGGACGGCAACGCCAGTTCGTCGCAGTACGGATAGTGTCCGTAGCGGGTGTTGCAGCCTGACACATAATGCGTTCCGTCAATGAGGACGCCATAAGCCGTCATGTCACCAGGATCGATTTCCTCCACCGAACCGAACGCGTCTGGACTGGCTCCCGGAAAGTCCGCGCCGAGCGCCGCTATCGATCTCACCGGCAGTCGCGACGACCGGTGAGCACGCGCCCGTGACAATACCACTGCAGCATTCGCCACGGCGCCCGGCTCGTATTGCGCCGCCAGCAATCCGGCCATTTCGAATTGCAGGTAGTTGCAGGTCTGGCTCACCACCTGGAACGCAACCATCGAGACCTCGCCGCCGTCCCTGAACAGGAAAGTCAAAACACCGTTGTGCAGGCAGTTTTCACGCCGCTCCATCAATGCAAACGGAATCGCTGCCCTGCTCCAGCCGCGGTCGTTGTCCTCGTCCCAGACAGCCCCGGTCCCCAGTACGAACTCCCACCAGTTGTGCTCATTGATGACGGGGCCGCGAACGACCGGGACGAGGTGGCTGCCGTCCTGCACGAACTCAAAGGAAAACGACGGCAAGGTATCCACGCCCGGGCGTGCTGGTGATACCAGTTCGAGTGAGTCGTGCTGCAAGCTGAAGTAGTTCTGTTGCACGCCGGTATCCAGGCGCAGCCGGCCTGTGAATACATTGCTGGCGGGGCGTGCACCGGCACGCGGTGCATATTCGGCGTAGTCCAGTGGCGCGTCGACGACCGTCCCGGCAATCAGGAAGTCCGGCGTCAGCATGCGGGTCGTGGCGTGTTGGGAACCGCAGGCTGACAACGAGGCACAGGCGAGCAGCAAAGGCGCCAGTCGTCGTGTCACTTCCTGTCCAGCGCTGCAGCAGGCATCGCCATGGCCGCGAGACACAGGACCAGTGCAACGACCGACATGTTGATCAACAAACCGTAGTTGTCTTCGCCGACCATCAGCGCGGCGATCGCCGGCCCGGACGCCAGCCCCATTTTCGATGCAAACCCGCCGAGTGCCGCCATTTGGCCGGTGCTGTCGAATTCCGAGCACATGCCGAGCAGGTATGAAATGACGAACGCCCAGGTGATGCCCCAGAGAACGTTGGACCACCAATACACGGAAGTCTCCCAGCCGGCAGGTTTGAAATCGCTGTAGTGCAACAACCAGATCGAGACAGCCGTCAGCACAATCGCAATGCCCACCGGCCAGAGCCGGCCGAAGCGGGTCGACAGCAGGATCACGAGCACCGAGCCCACGATGGCCACCCAGGCCGCGACCCCGAGTGCTTTGGAAATGAACCCGGCGTCCAGCATCGCATACTTGCCAATGCCGATTGCATACGCATAGATGCCCATGTTCGCCGCCTGGAACAGGAATGTCGCCAGCAGCGCCAGTACGACCAGCCCGGCATTGCGCGGGTTGCTGCTGATCGCTGCTTGTGTCTCCTTCGCCGGGTAGTCCGACAGGAACGGCACCATCAACAGCGTCACCGTGCTGAACGCAATCAGCGCCAGGAACAATGCCATTGTGCCAAATTCGGGCACCAGTGCCGGCAGGTAGATCAGCCCGAGGCCGCCCAGGCCGAACTGAATCGTCAGCAGGTAGCCAAAGGTTCGATCGACCTCCGTTGTGCGTGACATGACTGCGAAGCCGATGCCAACGAGCAACCCGCCGACACAGCCGTGCACGAACCGTGTGCCGACAAGCACCGGGGCACTGGCCAGCAGCATGGACACGAAGTCAATGACGATCAGGCAAAGCAGCAGCACGACCGCGGCGACGCGCCAGTTGATGCGCTTTACGATGAAGACGGCGCTGAACGCGCCAACGGCAGCACCGTAGACGTTGGCCGACCCGACCAGGCCCGCCTCGCGATTGCTGAACGCCAGCCCCTCGATCAGGCCATCCACGAGGGCGGGCATGATGTTGACATAGAACAGCCCTGCAGTGGCGAGAAACGCCAGCAGGACACGCGCAATCTCGCCATTTGGTGCAGCCTTCGGCACTGAACTAATCACAGGCAACCCTCTGCGGATGATTATTCTTCATTGACTATGCCCGCCTCCCTCAGAATGTCGAATGCCGGCCGCAACTGTGCTTCGTGATTGCGCCATTTCAGGACCGAACTCCGGTAGACGGGCTGCCGGACCTGCACCGCACTGGCTGTCGTCGACGCGGCCTCGTGCAGGTGGAAGTCCAGGCAACGTGCCTGCCAGTCGAGTCCGCATGCCGCCACCAGCTGTCGCGATTGCAGCTCGACATCGGCCACAAGGTCTTCATAACGAATGCTATGGATAACGCCCGGCAGCGCTGCTTTCCAGTGAGCCATCAAGCGATGATACTCAACGAAGTACCGCGCGAGTTCTTCGAGCTGGTAAGAAAACGGGTAGGCGTCGACGAACAATGTCTTGTACACCGCGTAGATGGTATCCATCGGATCCCGATCAACGTGCACGATCGATGCATTCGGCAAGGCCAGGTGGATCAGCCCTGCGTAGAGATAGTTGAGCGGCAGCTTGTCGACGAAGCGCGGCGTATCGCCTGCCAGCGGTTGCGTGCCGGCAATGTAGGCGCGCCCGAGCGCGGCGAAATCAATATCGGTAGTCAGGCGAACCAGCGCATCGCGCGATGCCGGCGGCACGGTCACGTTACGGCGCACCTGCGCCATCATTTCCGTTGCAAAGGTGGCCAGTTCCCCGGCTGCGGTCACATCGGTGTGGCTCGCAAGAATGCGTTCGACCAGCGTCGTGCCGGTACGCGGCATGCCGAGCACGAAGATCGGCTTGCGGCTGTCACAGCCGTCCGAACCCCTGGCAAGGAATTCCGCGGAGTAGGCGGAGCGAATCGCACGAATCGTGCTGAGATCGCGTTCAAGGTCGTAACGCATGTTCTTGCGCCGATAGTTGGCACCGCGCCGCAGGTAGAAGAATGAGCGGTCCGTTTCGCCAATATCTTCCAGCTCCTTGGCCAGTGCATAGCAGATACTGGCCCTGGCGTATGGCTCCTCGATGCCGCTGTTGAGCAGTTCCTCGAGGGCCTCGACGTGATTGTTCCCGCGTGTCCAGGTACGCAGCTCGGAACGCAGTTTCCAGGCCTCGTGGTCGGCCGGATTCAGACTGATGGCCTTGTCGAAGTTGCGCTCTGCCTCGTCGAACTCACCCAGCGTACGCTGCAACATAGCAATGTTATAGAAATGGCGCGAATCGTCCGGCGCCATTGCCGCCGCTCGCTCGTAGCAAGCGACGGCCGCCTTGCGTTCGCCTGTATTCGTCAGCAGCTGGCCCAGCGTTGCACACTGGTACGGCGTGACCATATCCGCCAGGACAAGCCGACCGATGCGATCGCGCGACTCCTCGTGCTGGCCCAGCTTCCAGAGGCAAAGCGCCTCCTGTAACAACCATGCGGCCGGCTCGCTGTCCATTCGCCGGGCTTCGCGAATTGCATCGAGCGCCATCGCCGTGTTGCCGAGTTTCAGGGCCAGCTGGCTTGCCGTATACCAGCCGGAGGCGTAGTTCGGAAACTCGCGGTTCAGACGCTCGCAGGCGGCTATTGCCGGTTGCGTCTCGTGCCTGTCCAGCAGGTCCCAGACCTGCTGTTCCAACTCTGATGCGTAGGTCGGCTTCATGATCCGATGGGCGTTGCGGTCGGTTGTCACAGGCGCGGGCCCGGCACCTGCTGCCGGGCCCGCGCGTTCTGTATTTGCCAGCTTATCGACGGTTTGTGAACCTAGAATCGATAGCCGAATTTCAGACCAATCGTGCGTGGCAGGACAATAAACTGGCGGTTACCGTTGCCGTACCAGTTTTCGAACACACCGGTATCGTAACTCCAGTAACTGGACGGGAAGCCGCCGCTCGCGCCATCTTCGTCGCCGAGGTTCCTGACATAGAGCATCGCGGACCACTTCTCACTCGCCAATGTCAGGTTGGCATTCATTATCGTGAACGCGTCATAGGTCTCGTTGAGCGTATCCTCCTGGTCGACAAAATTCTCGGTCTCGCTCTGGTAATAGGCATTGAATGCCGCCACCAGGTTCAGGCCGGAACTGAGCTGCCAGGTATTGTCGATCGCGAAGGTAAGAACATTCTCCGGTGCGCCCGGCAATGTCGATCCCTTCGGCGCTACGACGCTGCCGGTTTGCGGGCTGATAAAGTCCTTGTCGAGTTCCGCCTTCACGTAAGTGTAGCCGAGGCGGTAATGAAAGCTGTCCGATGCATAGCCTTCGAGCTCGAGCTCGACGCCTTCCGTCGATGCCTTGTCGCCGTTCGCGGCAATATAGAAGCCGTACCAGGCCGACGTCGTGTTCAACTGCGGGTCGTCCCAGTCGACATGGAACAGCGATGCCGTGTACTGGAAGGTATCGCTGCCGCCTTTGATGCCCAGTTCGTAATTCTGCACGGAGTCGGAACCAAATGTCCGCACCGCCTCGGCATTCGGCTCGCCGAACGGATCGCCATCGTCATCGCTTGGCAACGACTGTGCGCCGCCGTGGCGATAGCCCTCGGAGTACGTGGCGTACAGCATAGAGCTGTCACTCAGGTCCCAGGCCGCATTCAGCTTGAACAAGGTATCGTCATCGCTGTCCTTCGACTGCGGCGCCATCGGCGATGTCCAGCCTTCGACCAGCGGGAAACCGAGAATAACGTCGTTGACCGTTTCGTTGTCAAACCAGCGGAAGCCGCCGGTCAGGCGGAACGTGTCCGACACGTGAAACGTCAGTTCGCCGTAGATTGCCGTCTCGTCAAACGTCGTATCGCGACGGTATTCGAAGTCGATCTCAGACAGTTGCTGACCCGGATAGAAGGTCGCCGGCCAGAAGCCCGCACATTCGGGGCCGCCGGTGTTCACGCAGGCGTTATGGAACGCGTTCATGCCCGGGTTGTAGCTCAGTTGCCAGACGCTGTTGTCCTGGTCCATGTAGAAAGCACCGACGATCCAGTCGACGCTGCCTTCCGTGTCGTTCGAGACCAGTCGAAACTCCTGGATGAATGTCTCATCGTCATAGCCGCGCTCGGCCCGTTGAGCCGGCCGGGGCCAGCCACCGCCATAGAACGCAGCATTCCAGTCACGGCTTGCGCCACTGCCTTCGCCGCCGCTGGCCCATAGGCCGCCATTATCGCTGGCGCCAGAGCCCTCGTGGTCCAGCATCGATGTCGTCGACGTAAACGTGGCAAAGCCGAGGTCCCACTCGAGATCCAGGCTCGTCAATTCTGCCGTACGTTCGGACGGCTCCAGCAGCACCTGGCCACTGTCATCGTCGCCGTAATTGAAGTACAGGCCGGAGCCGGCCGGTTGGTTGTTGTCACCCAGTGTGGTCGAGCGGCGCGCCGCAATCTCGTCATCCTGCTTCTGGTAGGCAATTTGCAGGCTGAATGAGTCGCTGATATCGCTGCGCAATGCAATCCGTGCGTAGTCGATCTCGACGGTATCGGCGTCTTCGATCTCCTCGAAACAGGCAACGTTCTGCAGGATCTGCGCGTCGGTTGCCGACCCCGGGTCGGTGCAGGTGCCGTTGACGTCGATCAGCGGCTCGCCTGCCGAATTGAGCTGGTAGGCATTGACGTAATCGATGATGCCGTCATTGTCGATGCGGCTGTACAAAGCACGAATCGCCGTGTTTTCGCCGATCGGAATATTGACCATCGCATCGAATGCGAGGTTGTCGCCGTCAGAGCCTGACGTCTGGCTGTAGTCAACCTCGAGATCCGCTGCGAAGCTCTCCGCATCCGGCCGGCGGGCGATGTACCGCACCGTGCCGCCCAGTGAGCCGGAGCCGTACAGCGTGCCCTGCGGACCGCGCAGTACCTCGACGCGCTCGATGTCCTTGACCAGGAAATCCGCGTACATCGGCGAATTGTCGTAGTACGTCGCAACGGTCGGCACGGCGTTCAGCATGATGTCGCCATTGGCGCCGTTGTCGACATTCAGGCCGCGAATGACGATGCTGTTGACCGTGCCGCTGTTCCGGTAGCCGCGATCGACAACCGTCACACCGTGCATCGCGCGCAAAACGTCATACTGGTTGACGATATTTTGCCGTTCCATCGACTCGCCGGACATCGCCGAGATGTTGTAGGGAATGTCCAGAACACTTGTCTCACGAACAGCTGCGGTCACGATGATTTCTTCTATCTTGCCGTCCGAACCGGTCGACTGGGCGGCGACGAGCGGTGATCCACCGGCGATAGCAGCGCCGACGGCCAATACCAGCGGTTTCTTGGTGAAGACTTTGTCAGTACTCATGATTTCCTTTCCCCCTGCCAACGCAGTGTTTGATGCATCCAGAGCTTAACGACCCTGGTTTGTGGTCGTAGGTCCAGAGTGATGAAAAATATTGGTCCAGTTGTCGATCACGGCGGCTGTCACCCGGGTTCGGGCCGGGTCGCCGGGCGGAGCTCGCCGAGGTCCTGCAGCGCCTCGGACGAGGCTTTGTCCGCGTATTGTGGAAAGCGGAGCCCGCTGTCGCGAAAGCTCTTCAGCGGTTGCCCCAGGTTCTGCCAGCCGTGCTGGCGAACATCCCGCAGGTAGGCGAGATCCAGCTTCAGCGGTATGACTTCACGCCCTTTGCCGGCCTGGTAGATCACCTCGCCGCCAGGTCCGGCAATACAGGATTCGCCAACGCCGAGCGGGCCTGCCAGGTTGACGTCGAAGAAATACACCTGGTTCTGTGCCGCGTGCGCCCGGATCATGGCGGTTTCGACGCCGCGGTCGATCGTGCTCGTCAGGCTGGGATGCAGTATGACCTCGGCGCCCATCCAGGCCATGGCTCGAACAGTCTCCGGGAACCACATGTCATAGCAGTTGGAGACACCGAATCGCCCGACGCCCGGTATATCGAAGACGACGAACTCGTCGCCGGCCGTGGTCGAGTTTTCGTGCGGCAACCACGGGAACAGCTTGCGATAACGTGCCACGACCGAGCCGTCCGGGTCGATAACCGGGACCGTGTTGTAGGTCGCTTCGCCGCTGGTCTCGAACAGTGATCCGGGCAGCAGCCAGATACCGTGTTTCTTCGCAATGGCGCAGAAACGCTGCTCCGTGGGACCCGGCAATGCTTCGGCCAGCGCGCGGTCACCGCCGCAGGCATTCAGTTCGGGGCATACCACCATCTGCAGCCACGGAAAACGGGCCATCACATGGTCGATTTCCGCGAGCATCGCGTCGCAGTTGTCGCCCCTGGCCGCTTCCAGTTGCAGCCCGGCAATAGCAAATGTGGTCATGTCCACCCCCTTGTTCAGAGCAGACTAATGCGACAAGGGCTTTCGGCATAGGTCCAGATTTATGCCATGCAAGGGTCCAGATTAAGGCAACCTACCCGACCGCCTCCGGCAGGTCGCCTGCCAGGCGGATGTAGGCAGAGTCGACGATCTGCTTGTCGCTGTTGAAATACTTGATCTTGTCGCCGTCGATGACGATGTAATACCCTTTTTCCTCGCCGTAAACCCAGCGGTCCCATTTGCGGTAGAAAATATCGCCTTCAACCCGCCAGCGGCCACTGTCACTGTCTTCATTGGCGTAGCCACGCCGACCGGTCATGACGCCGTTCTCGAGGTGTTCGATGGTGCATGGCGCACCATGCACTTCGCGATAAAGCACCGTTGCATTCAGCATCGCGCGCCGCAATTCGTCGCCTCTCAGCCAACGCCCGGTGGACGTCGACAGGTGTTCGACCTTGCCTTTGACGATCTCGCGAATCAGCCCAACCAGGCGTTCAACCCCGGGGCGGATCCGCTCGACCGGGATACTGGTCACGCCCATGCGAATACAGTTCTCCGCGTTCTCCCGGATCGAGTAATAGTGCTCGACCGGCTCAACGAGGATTCCGTGTTGCTCGGACTGCCGGATCAGGTTAGCAACGTCAAAGTCGTCCGGCGTCCGCACCCAGTAGGTTGTCCCACCGACTTCGGGCGAAATCTCCATTGGCACGCCGCGCACGTTATTCAGAGCGCGCTGCAGCGCAACCCGGCGCTCGCGAAAAATTCGTCCGAGCCGCAACATCAGCGAATCGTAGTGGCCGAGTGACAGGAAATACGCCATCGTTCTCTGGTTGTTCAATGGCGGGTGATTCAGGATCTTGCGACGGACCTGCCGCGCGCGCCGAATGAAATCCGCATTGGCAACGATAAAGCCCAGCCGGATGCCGGGTGCCAGCGCTTTCGACAGGCTGGCGACGTAGATAACGCGCCCGCCGGCGTCCATGCTGCGCAGCGCTGGCAACGGGTGATCCATGTAGTTCGTTTCGCACTCGTAGTCGTCTTCGACGACGAGAAAATCATGGGCGGTCGCAGCGTCCAGCAACTTGCGCCGGCGCTCCAGCGACATGGCAACCGCAGTAGGAATCTGGTGGCTGGGTGTCACATAGATGACATTGGCGTTGCAGAGCTTGTCGTCGACAACCAGGCCATCCTCGTCTACCGGCTGGGTGACGACGTCGGCACCGCGCATCTGCAGCAATTGCCGAATCTCGTAGTTGCCCGGCTCCTCGACGGCAAAAGTCGTCGCCGTGTCGGCAAGCATCTGGCTGACGAGGTACAGGCTGTTCTGCGTACCCATCGTTACGAGGATCTCATCCGCATGCGCCTGGATCCCGCGGCGCGTCAGGATCTTTGTGCGGATCTCTTCAATGAGCTTGGGGTCATCCGAGTCACCCCGGCCCGTCGACCATTCATTGACGTCCGCCACGCTGAGTGCCAGCCGGTTGGCCTCCCGCCATTCGGCCAGCGGGAACAATGTCTGGTCGAACTTGCCATCGATGAACGGGTACGGGTAGTAGCGCCAGTTCGGCTGGTCATGCACCTCGCGCCAGCGTGCCGGCAGCGAGCGTACGCGGCGGGCCCAGGCGGCACTTTCGGCCTGCGCTGCGACCGAACCCCTGCCACTGTGCCCGACCCTGGATTCGAGGATCTGTTCGTTAACGAATATACCGCTGCGCTGGCGACTGACGAGGTAACCGTCGGCGATCAACTGGTGGTAAGCCGCAACCACTGTATTGCGGGCGACAGCCAGTTGCTGCGCGAGTTTGCGGCTCGACGGCAACTTCATGCCAGGCGGGAATGCTCCGCTCAGAATCCCGTCGACCAGTTTTTGCCGGATCTGGTTTTGCAGCCCCATTGAGCTGTTGGAATCGAGATAGATAATCGCGTCTTGCACAGTCGCTGCTCGTCGTTGGCCGGGTCCTACCTGACCGCAAACACACGGGCGTAAATTTCCTGCCGGCCATCGCTCTCGAGCCAGACCGTGTCCAGCAACTCGAAACCATCGGGCGGCGGCCGTCGTGACAACAACAGCTTGGCCAGCGGAATGCTCCTGTCGACTTCCAGCCGGCCCTGCCGTTCGACGACGAAATCACTGACACGCAGCAGCAGGTACTTCACTTCCGGTATATGGCGACGAATTTCAGCCGGCGACATGCGTTGCAGCGCCGCAATCTCAGCAATCTTGCGTTCGTCGGCGGCCGTCAGCCGGAAATTGTTGCTGATCACACTGCAATCCGTGTGGAACAGAATGTAGTTGCCGTCATTGGCATTCGCCAGCACCACGCCGGGGTCCTGCTCGCATCGCCCGGCGAGATCGAGAAACAATGGCCGCGCTCGCTCATACAGCGGTGCGGCACCCAACGCATACACCGCGAACAGGTGCTGCCGCAAAGGCGGCTGGTAGGCAACCAGCAACCCGGCCAGCAGGCCGACCAGCACATAACTGCCGTTCCAGTCATATGCGCGGGCGGTGCGTTGCACAATGACCAGCATGCCCGTGACCAGGGCAAACAAACCGAAGTAGTTGAAGCGAAACTGCGCAAGCAGCAGCGCTATTCCGAATACCGTCATAACGGCAAAAAACAGCTCGCGTGGCGAACGTTCGCGCACAATGCGCCACAGGAAATACAGCAACACGAACGGTGCCAGCAACAACAACCAGCTGTAGTGCGCTGCAGTCCGCATCGCGCCAAACTCGTGGACAAAGAGCATGTAGGGACTCATCGCCTCCAGCACGCCGCTCAGAATCGACATATCGCGCGACAGAAATGCCGCACCGTGCAGCAGCTGTCCCAAGAGCGGCAGCGCAAGCAGCAGGCAAATGCCTGCGATCGTCAGCAAGGACTTGCGCTCGAACGGACGCCAGCCGACCAGCACGATGAAAACCGCTGAACAGAAGGCAGCGTAGAGGTGAAACCACGACAGCAAACCGAATTCGAACATGCCTTGCCGGAACGGCTCGGAAGGCAACACGACGAGTAACGACGTCCCCAGTAACGTCGCAGCCAGCATCTGTAATTCCCGACGGTCGAATTGCTCGCCACGCAACCACAGGATGCCGAGACACAGCAGAACCGGAATCTGCAGGATAAACATGCCGTTGTGGAATGCCGGCGCCAGGCCGAGCGACGTGCCCAGACCGATGACAGTTGCACGGCTGGCGTTTCCCGAAAACCAGCGCAGGCCCAGCCAGGTCACCAGCAGCACGAACGTAAATTCGATGAAATGGTGATCGACCTTGCCCACCATGTGCATCAACTGGACAAATGGCGCCAGGGCAAATGCCAGCATCGCCAGGGCGCGGTAGCTCAGTGTCAGCCCGGCCTGGCCGCTGGCGGCCAGGAAGAGAGCTGCGTTGATAGCAAGCCAGGTCACCGGTACGAAGCTCAGGAAGCCCAGCGGGTCGGTTGACGGGCTCAGCCAGACAGCGACGGCCGCCGCCTTGCCCATCAGGTAGTCGTAAGCCCACGGCCACGGGATCCAGCTGCCGTCCGGCATGTGATTCCGTACATCGAACTGGTAGAAACCGGCAGTGCCGATGGCTGTATCGAGCATCCGCCGCGCGTGATAGAACGAATCGTTACCCATCGGGATGTACTGGCCTTCATGGTATGCCGAGTCGAAGACCAGCATCGCGAAGAACACACCGATGGCGGATGCCAACAACCACAGCAGCCAGTCGGCCCAGCCCAGTTGCCGCGCCGGTTGCAAGTCAGGATGCGATTCAGCCGGCATCGCTTTGCGCAGGTTTCGCGGCCACAATGGCCAGGTTCTTGCCGAACGAGCCGAACGACAGCAGATCGACCAGCCGGCTGACGGGAAACACGAGTGAGTCGTAAAAAGAAACACTGCCGGGGCTGACGCGACCCGATTTATCGCCCAGATATTTGTACAGCAGGCTTGCGAAGAATCCGAGGCTGTCGACGTAGCCGGCGCTATGCACAACAAAGCCTGCTGCTTGCAGCTGCCGGGACAATGCCGGTCGCCGGTAGCGGCGAAAATGTCCGACGTGTTCATCCATCTGGCTGTACAACAGCTGGAATGCCGGCACATAGACGAGCAACCGGCCGCCTGGTTTCAGGCAGCGATGCAGTTGCACCAGCGCCTCGCTGTCATCCTCGATATGTTCGAGCACGTTCAGCGTGTAGGCAAAATCAATCGATGACCCGGCAACATCGTCGAGACTGGCAGCGACCTGCAGCCCCGATCGCGCGAGTTCCTCGCGCAGCGCAGCATCCGGTTCCATGCAAAGCACCCGGGTTTCACCGTGACTGACCGGCAAGGCAAAGGTGCCGGCACCGGCGCCATGGTCCAGCAAACGGGTGCCAGACTGGTGACGCTCGATCAACTTCAGCAGGAACGCGTTGTAGCGCGTCGCCTGCTTCATCGCCTCGAGGTTGTCGCGGCCGCTGTAAGTATCGCCGGGTGCCAGTTCACTCATTGGCCGCTGCCTCCGGGTCTCGCGTCCTGTTTCGCCGGCGGCGAAAACACCAGCAGCGATGATGCCGTGAAATTGAACAGCAGTCCGGCCGCCGCGCCGATCGCCAGTGGTACGACCGGCAGGTCCAGCAATTGCGGCCGGAGTTCGATCAGCAGTACAAACACCAGCAGGTTGATCAGTGCCCCGATCACCTGCACGGCGACATAAGCGCTGTATTCGCCGGGCGTCATTGCCACTGCCTTGCGATCGAAAACCCAGCGCCGATTCAGGTACCAGGTGACGGATACCGCGGCCGTGAACGACACGGCGCGGGCCGCATAGTGATTCATGCCGAGCCCGCTCATCAGCGCCGTCAGCAAGCCGGCATCGACGATGAAGCCGATTGCACCGACGACAGCGAACCCTGGCAACCGGCGGAAAAACGGGGTTTCCATCGACGCAACTGGCCGGTCCTCGTGACTAGCCACGCGCTCCCCGGCGATGGCGCGCGATACTGAGATAATGCAGGCGTTTCATTTCCTGGCGGCCGCGCGTGACCGTATCGAGAATAATGCCGCTAGCCAGGCTCAGGAATGCCAGCAGCATGAGTCCGGTCGACAGCAGCGCTGTCGGGAAACGCGGCACCAGCCCGGTTTCCAGGAAGGTCGTAAACAAGGGCCAGGCCAGGACAACGGCGAGCAGCGCGAGTGCCACAAAACCAGCGCCGAAAAAATGCAGCGGCCGCTCGTTTTTTGCCAGCAGAATAATCGTACGCAGTATGCGCAGACCGTCCTGGATCGTGCGCAGGTTGCTCTCGGAACCGGTCGGCCTGGACCGATACGGTGTTTCGATCTCGGCGATCGGCATTCGCAGCTCGAGTGCGTGCACGGTAAATTCCGTTTCGATCTCGAAGCCGCTGGTCAGGCCGGGGAATGACTTGACAAAGCGCCGTGAAAAAACGCGGTAGCCTGACAAAAGATCGGACGAGCGGCTGCCGAACACAAGCGCTACGATGCCGGTCAGGAAAAAATTACCGAACTTGTGCCCGGGCCGATACGAGTCATCATCGATCGGCACACGCACGCCGGTGACCATGTCCAGGATATCCTTTTCCAGCCGCTCGACCAGTTTGCCGGCGCTTGCGGCATCGTAGGTATCGTCTCCGTCGACCAGGACGTACACATCGGCATCGATATCGGCGAACATGCGCCGCACGACATTGCCCTTGCCCGGGAGCGATTCCGAACGCACGACGGCACCCGCTTCGCGGGCAACTTTCGTGGTGTCATCATCGGAATTGTTGTCGTAGACGAAGACCGTTGCACCCGGCAACGCTGCGCTAAAGTCCTGTACTACGTTCGCGATGCTGGCCGCTTCATTGCGGCACGGCACAATGACTGCAACCTGGATAGAGGGGGAAGTCCGCGACGTCGGTTCTTGGGGAGTTGCCATCCACCATCGACTGTGTGAGAAACCAAGGCCAATACTATTCCATATGAAAATAGCGGTCCAGCAACGGCGCCTGCTCGCCATGTGCGTTGCTGTCGATTTCCTCATCCAGCGCTGCAGTCGTGCTTTCAAACAATTCCTGCGCGGCGGCCGGACTGTCTGCGATACAGGTCATGCCGATCTTGCCGTACTGGGACAATGCCCCGATCATGTGGAACAACACGCCGGTTCCGTCGGCGTGACGAAATCCCAGCCGCCGTTTCGCAACGATTTCGAACAGGTCTTCCGGCAGCAGCCCCTTGTATGCCGGTGACCGCAAATTATCTGTAGCGCTGTAGTACTTGGTTTTTCCGTGCGCCACTGTAAACAGGCCTGTCGCCGGGTCCAGCCGCCCGCCGGTCAGGAACTCGAGTGCATGATATGGCGGTGTCGTCCCGCCCATACGCAGGTTGATCTCGATGGCATGCGCATTCCAGTTGCCCGAGGCCGTGCGGCTCACCAGGAAGTCGATGGCGAAGCGCCCGAGCACACCCTTGTCCGCCAGCACTTCTGCGACCTTCAGCGCTTCCTGTTGCAGCAGGGTCCGGTAGGCGTCGTCTGCAGGAAAGCGGCAGCCGAGGTACGACTGCCCGGTCGCACCGCCAAGTACCTGCTCATGGCTGGAAACCAGCCGCGGCCGACCATCCGGTAGTATTCGCAGCTGCACGCTGGGCGAACGAATCTCGTCGCCGACAATCAGCTCTTCGACGATGCCGCCCATGCCGGCGAACTTCTGCAGGAATGACTCGGCAGTTTCCGTGCCGGACGTCCAGGCAAGGTTGTGCAGGGCAAAACGCACAGCATCCCGGTCGGCGCGTTCGACGGGGAAACGGAATACTCCGTTGCCCTCACCGCCAAATCCTTCGTTGAGTTTTACAACCGCACGCTGCAAAGACGGCCGCTTGCCGCCGAGTTCGATCAGCGCATCGACGATCTCGCCCTCGCTGAAAAGATCCTCGCTGCCGGCCGGGTGCGACACGCCGGCCTCTTCGAAGATGCGACGGTTTCCCGACTTCGTGCCGTACACCAGGTGCTCGGGATCCAGACCATTCAGGGGCAAATCCAGGGCGACTGCCAGTTGCCGTTCCAGGTCCGTCGAGTTGTAGCAGGTGAGATAGGCCTTGCGGGTGTCGCCGATCAGCCGTCGCATGCGTTGCATGAATCGTGGTCTTTCGAGAATCTTCTGCGTCAGCGGCCGGGGACTGCCATCGAGGACGGATAACATGTAGAGCCTTTCGCGCACGTGCCGCTGCGGCGAACCTTCCAGCAGGTCCAGGTAGTAGTCGACGATGTCCGGATGCACCGGTTGACTGGTGACGTAAATCAGTCGCGCATTCGGGTTGCGCAGGCGAATGAGCGCAAACAGCAGGCGCTCTTCATAGAACGCCGCGCCGGTCACTTTCGCCAGCTCGTCCTGGTTGACGCTCAGCGACGGAACGATCACCGACGTGTGTTCATACTCCGGGTTGCTGGTCAGCGACGTCCAGATCGCCGGCAGCCTTTTCTTCAGCTCGCCGAAGCGACGATTCATGTCATCGGTCGACGACATTAGCTTGCATGCACCTTCACCGTCCTGCCGATTTCGTCGAGTATGCGCCGCAATTCGTCGTAGTCCGGATGACGCACGCGCATCCAGGCATTTGCCATGTAGCCCGCTTCGACCGCTTGCGTCGGTGTGCCCGGTTCCGGCAAATGCGCAGCGACAATGCAGTCGTCGTAGCGCCTGCCGATTGCGTCGAGACCCGAATAACCACTGATGTGACCATCGCGTTCCGGGCGCAGGGCAATCATCCCGGCCGAATACTTTCGTGACGGCGCCGTCTGCGTTCTGCCGTGCACAATGGCAGAAGCCCACTCGTAGTAGATATCGAACTCGTTGGCCGCGTTGTACACATCCCACTGACCGACACCCGGCGGACGGCAGCCGATTTCCGAGAACTTGAGGCCTTTCGGCCCGAAGAACCACTCCATGTGCGTCGCAGAGGTGCCGATATCGAGAACCTGGATAACCTTGCGAGTCAGCTCCCGCACTTCTTCGTAGCCCGGCTCGCCGATACGATTGGTTGCGACCATTTGCGGTGAGATCCAGCGCTTGCGCATCGCTTCGAGCACGTTCGGATAGTAGTGGGTGATGAACTCATGGCCGACCTTGCCATCGATCGTTACGGTATCGATAAAGCCTTCGTGCCCCTCGATAAACTCCTCGATGGCCACTGCATGCCCGTCTGCCAGGCCCGACTCGATTATCACCTGTTCGAGTGCCGCTGCATCACCGACCCGGTACGTATCCGACGCGCCCGCCCCGGCGGGCGGCTTGACAATCAACGGGTAACCGGTTGCGGCCGCAAAATTCCGGGCGTCTTCGGCTGTCGTTGCCCGGGTGGACTGCGCACAGGGTATGCCTGCGCGCCGCAGTGCCTCTTTCATGGCAGGCTTGTCGCGACACAGGTAGGCGGTTTTCGTGCTGGTGCCCGGTATACCGGTGGCCTCGCGCACCGCGGCGGCGGCCATGATATGGGCCTCGACCGTCGCTTCCAGCCGGTCGACCCAGACCGCAGCCTGCACTTTGCGGACCGCGTCCAGCAACGACGGTTCGTGCACTACCGAACCTACCTGCACATAGTCCGCCAGCCAGTGCTTCAGTTCATCGGACAGGTACTCGGCGGGTCGCTCGCCGATACCGATGACATTGGCGCCCGCAGCCTGCAGGCCACGCACGAACTCGCGCTGGTTATGTGGAAACGAAGGTTCGACAAAAATGACGTTCATTGTTGGCCACTCAGTTCGCGAAACAACTTGACGTACAGGGCGCCCTGCCGTTCCCAGGAATAGTCTCGCGCCATTCCGTTGGCAACCAGTTTCGGCCAGCTCTTGCCGTCCGCGTACAGGTCCAGCACCCGGTTGATCGCCCACTCGAGGCCGGTCTCGTCGTAGTCGCGAAACAGGACCCCGGTCCCGGTCGCCGACTCGGCGTCGAATTGTTCAACCGAGTCCGCCAGACCACCTGTCTCGCGGACCACGGGCACCGTTCCATACTTGAGGCTGTACATCTGGTTCAGGCCGCAGGGTTCGTAGCGCGACGGCATCAGGAAGATATCCGCGCCGGCTTCAATCCAGTGCGCCAGCGTGTTGTTGTAACCGCGATAGAAAGTGACGCGCCCCGGAAACTGGCGCTGCATCCATTCGAATACCTGCTCAAAGCGTGACTCGCCGCTGCCGAGAACTGCGAGAGCGAAGTCCCGTTGCGACAGCATGCGCGGCACTACTTTTTCGATCAGGTCGATACCTTTCTGCCCGGCCAGTCGACTGACAATACCGAGCAACGGGCGTCCGCGATTGGCGTCGAGCCCCAGTTCCGCCAGCAGTTTTGTCTTGCAGATTGCCTTGCCACGCATGTCATCCGGCGAATAATTCGCGGGCAGGTGTTTGTCCGTCGCCGGGTTCCACTCGTCGTAGTCCACACCATTCAGAATGCCCACTACCGAGTTGCCGCGCTGCTGTAGCAGCCCGTTGAGACCCATGCCGTACTCGTCGCCAAGAATCTCCCGTGCATAAGTCGGGCTGACCGTCGTAACCAGGTCTGCATACAGGATGCCCGTTTTCAGGAAATTGATAACGCCGCTGTTGAGGTCGTCCTGGTGCAGGAAACTTTCGGCACCTGCCAGCTCCAGGTCACCCAGCACATCCGCGCTGAACATCCCCTGGTAGCCGATATTGTGAATAGTCAGCACGGACCGCGTGGCACTGAACAGCTTGTCCCAGGCATGCGTGGCTTTCAGGTACAACGGAACCAGCGCAGACTGCCAGTCGTGGCAACTGAAAATGTCCGGCGCAAAATTCATTTGCTGGCACATGCCGATGGCCGCCTGTGACAGCAGCACAAAACGCAGGTGCTCGTCGCCGTCATCCGTATAGATGCTGTCCCGGCCGTACGCGTCCGGGCAGTTCAACAGGTAAATCGGCGTCTTCGAGTCACCGAGCAGCGTCTTCTCGATACTGCAACGGACCTTGTGTGGACCCAGCTGCAAACTCAGGTCGGACATGCCTTTCACCGGCTGTATATCCACGCCGGCTTCATCAATCCTCTTGTAGCGCGGAATCAGCGTGCGCACATCGTGGCCAGCACCGTGCAGGTAGGTCGCCAGCGCAGCCGAAACGTCCGCCAGCCCGCCCGTTTTTGCCAGTGGCGTCAATTCAGAGCTGACGAGACATATCTTTAGCGGTTTGATTGTTCTTCTGCCTGTCCGGTTTGTGCCGCTGTCGGTGCTATCCTGATTGTTATGATTACCTGCGCTGCAACCGAGGAGCGATATTGAAGGTTCTCATTCTATCACCTGGCTACCCGGCCGATATGCCCGAATTCACCCGCGGGCTTGCTGATGCCGGCGCGGAAGTCTTTGGTGTCGGCGACCAGCCGGTCGCCGCACTGCCCGATCTCGTCAAACGCTCGCTGTCAAAGTATGTCCAGGTGCGGTCGCTCTGGGATTCGGCGGCCGTGCTCGGCGAGCTGCGCGCGCAATTGCGAGGCAACGAAATCGACCGGGTTGAGTGTCTCTGGGAACCCGGCATCATGCTCGCCGCGGAGTTGCGGCAGCAACTCGGGGTCAGCGGTCTCTCGATCGACGAGGCACATCGCTTTCGTGATAAGGAAGCGATGAAACTCGCACTGGATGAGGCCGGCGTGCGTACGCCGCGGCATGTCGCAGCTGACAGCGCTGCTGCTGTTTGGGAAGCTACCGAACAGATCGGCTTCCCGGTGATACTGAAGCCGATTGCCGGTGCCGGCTCGGCCGATACCTACCGTATCGAGTCGGCCGACGAGTTGCGTGCTGTATTACCGCGGCTGCGGCATGTCGCAACCGTCAGTGTCGAAGAATTCGTGGATGGCGAGGAATACACGTTCGACACGATAACCATCGACGGCGAAATCGCCTACTACAACATTGCCTGGTATCGCCCGCGGCCGCTGGTTGCGCGCAGCAATGAATGGATCAGCCCGCAAGTCATTGCGCTGCGGGACGTGGACGATGCGCAACTGGCCGCTGGCGTTGCGATGGGCTACGACGTCATAGAAGCCCTGAATTTTCAAACCGGCTTCACGCACATGGAGTGGTATCGCAAGAGCGATGGCGAGGTTGTCTTTGGCGAGATCGGTGCGCGGCCGCCGGGAGCGCACCAGGTCGACCAGATGAAATACGCCTGCGACTTCGACGTTTTCAGGGCCTGGGGTTCCGCGGTTGTGCAAGGCCGTCTCAACGCGGAATTCGAGCGCCGCTACAACGTTGCGACGATCTACAAGCGGGCCAAGGGAGTCGGCCGGATTACGCACATCGAAGGCACGGACCGGCTGCAAAAACGCTTCGGCGAGCATGTCGTCTGGAACACGCTGTTGCCACCGGGCTCGCCTCGCCGCGACTGGCTGCAGACGCTGGTTTCCGACGGCTTTATCATGCTGCGGCACGCGGACCTCGACACGACGCTCGAGATGGCCGATGCTGTCGGCTCGGAACTGCATCTGTACGCCGGCTAGCGCGTCAGGCAAGTTCCTCCAGGTATTTCGGCAACATGGCACGCCACGTTATCCAGTCGTGGTGCCACTCCGGCCCCCACGGGTCGACACGATTCGGCACGCCCTTCGCCCCGAGCACCCGCGCGATACGCCAGGACTCGCCGATATCCTCGAAGTTTCCCTCGCCGGTCGGCAACAGTACAAATCGGCTCCTGAGCAGATCCAGTTGCGGGCCCTCGAGTCCGGGCAGGTAATGCAACGGCGACGAGAAATAGAAGTCCTCGTTCATCCTGCCCTCCAGGTATTTTGACAGGTCGAAGGTGCCGCTCATCGCTATCGCCATGCGGAATACATCCGGGTGCCGACATACGCTGGCAACAGCATTGAACGCGCCGATCGACGCACCGGTCGCAATAATCTCGATATCGGCGGAGCCGCAATCATTGCGAATCGCGGGCACAACTTCACGGTAGATGAATTCGTCAAACAGGTTCTGCACGCGGGAACAGAATTCGGCCGAATGCTCCCCCGAGATCCAGGTCCGCCCGGCGATGCTGTCCGTCGAGTACACCTTGATGCGGCCGGCATCGATCAGCGGCTCCAGCACCCGGACAAGGTGAAAACGCTCGACTTCCTCGGCGTCCCCGCCCGCCGTCGGAAACAGCAGCACCGGCGTGCCGTAATGTCCCCAGCGCACCAGCTGCACCTCCTGTTCGAGGCGTCCCGTGTGCCAGCGTGTTACATCTTTTTGCATCCTCAGTCGCTGCTGTCCCTGCGCCAGCTCTGGATTCGCTCCCAGAACAATTCGCTGAACTCGTCGACCTCGTGCGCCGGGTACAGGGCCTCGACCTTCTGCCGGATGGCATCCATGACCACATCCGAGCCGAAGAACTCGTGGGCAACTTCATCGAGGTGCCCAAGGTGCTTGTCGCAGAACTCCTCGAACTGTTCTGCCTCGAAGTGTTCCAGCGCGATTTTTGCGTAGCGTTCCAGCTTGTCGTCGAATGAGCGATCCTCAGCCGCGATATCGAAGAACCGCTGCCAGTCGAGATTGGCATGCATCGAGCGATCGGTCGCCGCACAGTAGATCGACCATTTCAGGTTGGCCTTGATCAGCCACGGAAAATGATAGTGCAGCGACGTGACCTGGGAGTCCGGGCAGGCATTGGCGAAGTCGATCGGCCGCCAGACGCCGTTCGAGCGCAGCGCTTCGCAGGAGTTGAAGTCCCAGCCAAAAAACGCGTTGATGACCATCGTCATGTTCGACAACGTAATTTCATCGCCGGTCGACAGGAAATCCCGGTCCATGCAATAGCGGTCGTGCAACGGGGCGGAAGGATCGTAATTGACAAAGCGCCATTGCGGACCAAGGCCGATACAGCGGACGAACCAGTCGAAGGGCTGCACGCCCTGCTGCAAATGCATGACGCGTTTGCCGCTCGAATCGTACGCTTCCAGCAATGCTTCCCTGTCATGAATCGCCGTGACACCGACCCACGCGCCACCGTCGTAGGGTTTCATGAACAGCGGATAGCCGATCCGGTCACCGATTTCGCCAAGGTCGAACAGCTTTGCGTACTTCTCCAGGGTTGCCTGCAGATCCGGCGATTCGTCGTAGGCTTTCGGTGGAATCAGCCAGGTATCGGGAACGGGAAAGCCGAGTCGCATCATCGCCGCATAAGACGTGTGTTTTTCCATCGACTGCAACGACCAGGGATTGTTGTAGACATACAGGTCGTCGGTAAGGATGGCTTTCTTGATCCATTCCCGCGACGTGTGATACCAGTGCGTCAACCTGTCGATGACGACGTCGTACGAGCACGGCTGGCGCAGGTCGAATGGCTCGATGCCAACCCGTTCGACCTCGAAACTGACCGTGTCCCTGCCCAGCCTGAGCTTGAGATCGAGTTGTTTCAGCAGCGCCTCGTAGCAGACGGGCCAGCAGATATCGGCCCCGAGCGACAATCCGATTCGTCGTGTTTTGCTCGCCATTTTGTTCTATTCCTTATCAGCGATGCTGCCACTATAACAGCAGCGACTCATTCATAGACCATCCACAGCGGCCCCGGGAACAGCCAGGTGAGCCCGGTCCGCAGCCGATCCCGCCAGTTCTCCCAGTTGTGAGCATCGCGCGCCTCTTCGAAGCGCACATCGATGCCCTGCTCCTGCAGTTTCGGCACGAGTGAGCGGTTCTCGTAGATCAGGGACTCGTAGATGCCGCAACTCATGTAAATGCGTTCGGCCGGCCGGCCCGGTTGTTCGCGAAACTCGTTCATGAATTCGGCCACGGGGTCGAATACCGGGCCGCGATTGTGGCGACCTATGTCACTGAATGCGAATGAGCCCGACTGCAGTAACAGCTGCCCGAAGTGACCCGGGTTTCGCCAGGCCGTGTGCAATGACGCGACGGCGCCGAAACTGGCGCCCAGTATCCCGCGCGCGACCGGGTCATCGATCAGTGGAAAGTGCGCCGCCATGTGCGGCAGCAATTCGTCGTTGACGAATCTCGCATGTCGCTCATCGGCGCCGTACTCGACCAGGCGGTCCGGCGACTGCAACAGGGCTACAATCATTGCCGGAATTTCCAGTGCATGGATCAGGTTGTCCAGCACCACCTTGAATGCTGCAAAATTGAGGTAGTCGACACCGTCGTGGACGACGAGCAGCGGGTAGCGCCGTTTCGGTCGGAACCGTGCGGGCAGGTAGACCTGGATGTCGCGGTCTTCGCCGAAGACGGTGCTGTGCAGGCGGCTGGCGTGGATTTCTCCCTGGCGCGCGCCGGTATCGGCCAGTGTCCACGCCGGTCGTTCGTAGCCATAGCCCTGGCAGACCGAGTTGGCGCCGAACGGGTCGTGCGCGAGGACGCCGTTCAGCGGATCAAGAACGAGTTCGCGATGACCATTTGACGATACTTCGAACTTGTACTCGATCCGTGATCCTTTCGGCAGGTCGATCGTGGTTGCCCACAGGTCGGTACCCGCCAGCGCCTGGAAGGGTTGCGCGGTATCGAGGCCGGATATCCAGCAGCGCAGGTGCACGGCATCCGCTGCGCCGCGATAAACAAAGGTGACATCGCGCCCGTCGACCAGCGGGAATTCCGCTGCGGCTATAAATGCATCGATCGCCGCCGCATCCGGCGTACCTTTTCGAAACAGGTTGCGCAGCTGCGGGTTCACTTGACCTTCACCGCTGACACCCGCCCTTTGCTGCCCAGCTTGCGTGCGCCGTTCACCCGCACAATCGCAGAGCCACGCAATTGCAACTCGTTGCCCGTGTCCAGGGCTATGCACTGGTCGGGAGCGAAACGCCGGCTGAAAAAACTGACCCGCTGGCGGTCCGCTTTCCTGAGTCGGCGGCTCGCGTCGGGAAGAAAGACATAGCCCGAAACAGTATTACAGCCGGCACAGAGGATTTCGGCATCGCGGCGGCCCTCCGGGGCATGATCGTGGAACAGCACAATGCGACCGGTGAGTGCCATTGCGCCGGCAGACCAGGCGACCACGTTGTTGACCTCGAGCATCCGGTCGACTTCAAACAGGCGCAGCCGGTTGATCAGCACGGCAACATTGCCGCCCGTCAGTACAATGCCATTGCTGCGGTCGACGATATCCTGGATCTCCCGGATGTGTCGGGCCAGTTCCGGATGCAGGTCGGGGCCATTGACACTGCTAAAGCGCCGCCAGATGAGCTCGGTGCGATAGAGATGGTGGCGGTCGAGTGCTCTGAGTTGCGCAATCGCATGGCGTTGTTCCGCGGCCAGCAGGTCAGCATCGCCATCGGCTCGCATAACCTGGCGCGCTGCCAGGCTAAGCTGCTTCAGCCGCAGCCGGTAGAGCCGCTGTTGTTCAATCAGCTGTTCCTGCCGGAGTCGAGCGGCCGCAGCCAGCTCCGGCAGCGCCGCCAGCAGTTGTTCTTCGCGACGGTAGAGGTGCAGATCCTCGAGCTGTCGCGCCAGCACACTGCGCATCTCGTCGATGTCGCCCTCGGTTTCCTGCCAGCCGGCGGAAACCACGGCGAGAGGACCGTCGGGCAGCCCGGAAGCGGCAACCGCCTGCGCGACATTCGGTTCCGGCGACTGCGGCCCGAGCAGTACGCGTACAGGGGCAGTGGCGTTCAAGCGAGCTCCACCCGGATGGTTGTGACGATCTCGGTCAGTGCGTTCTCGACGACAGCAGTTTCGGGATGACGCAGGATCACGTAGCCGTCGCCCTCGTAGGAATCCGACGGTGCCTGCCCTTCCTGCGGCAACTTCGCTTCGACAACGATATCGCCGAAACGCTGCTGCGCCTCGTCCAGGCCATGGAGGCGGCGAACGCTGCCGCGGCCCTGGCCGCGAATGTAGGCCGCACCTGCCGCGTACTGGCGCGGTGGCGGTGAAAATTCCCCGAATACCATCAGTCGGGGCCACGCCGTGTAGAAATCAACGTCGTGCGCATAGGACAGCAAGGATGTGATCTGCGCGCCAGGCGGTCGTGCACCAACCTCGGATATCGCGATGCGCCCGTCGGCAAGGCGAAACCACTCCATGTGGCTGAGCCCGGTGTCCAGCCCCAGTGTCCGCAGCCCGGCGCCCGCTGCTGTTCGAATCGGATCGAACTCGGCACCACTGATATCCCGGGGCAGCAGGACACACCACTGTATCCACGGATTCTCGAGGACTTCCAGCGGCGACGGCATGTAGCGTGAAATCGAGTGCCAGACGAGGTCGCCATCGCACATGACACTGTCAAACGAAAATTCGGTGCCCGATACGAATTCCTCGAACAGCGTCGGCTGCTGCGGGTCGGGCGAATAGCGCTGCAGGAACGTTTGCAGGTCGGCCGCGCCGTCCAGCCGAAACGTACCTTTGCCGCCGGCACCGGCTGGCGGCTTCACGACCAGCGGAAAACCGACCGTGTCTGCGAAAGCAGCAGCGGAATCCCGGTCGCCACAGAGCGCATGCCGCGCGCAGGGAATGCCCGCCTGTTGCAGGACCGTCTTCATCCTGGACTTGTCGCGAAAGTTGATTGCCGCTTCAACCGAAAGGCCCTTGATACCGAGCACGTCGCGCGCCCGGGCCAGCGGCACTTGCAGCTGTTCGAGCGGACCGAACAGGCTTTGTGCCCTGCCGTGCCGATTTTGCAGTTCGCGCGCAGCATCAGCCAGCTGTTGCGCATCCAGTCCATCCCGGATTTGCCAGTGCCCGGCCAGGCGCCGGCGGATGTCGTCGGGCAGGCGTTCAGCGCTGTCCTGGCTGATCAGCGTCAGATCCACGCCCGGCAGGCCCAGCGCTCCGCGGATGAATCGCAGGGTGGCTTCCATGAAAAACGGAGCCGCGAAAATTGCGTGCTTTGCCATCAGTAATGCCGGGGTGCCTGTAGCGTGAAAGACCATTGCGCTATGACGTCTTCAACCATAGCCCTGCCAGTATCCGCGTGTAGAATCGGGCGTTCAAGCCACTAACGTGAATTCGATATGACCTCCGGTATCGACACAGGCACCCGGCGGGCAGGCGTCTGGTTGCACCTGACTTCCCTGCCCGGCCCACACGGTATCGGCGAGCTGGGCGCCCCGGCATTCCGTTTTATTGATGCGTTGCGCGCCATGCACCTCGGTGTCTGGCAATTCCTTCCGATCGGGCCTACCGGGTTCGGTAATTCGCCCTACCAGGCTTTGTCCAGCTTTGCCGGTAACGAAATGCTAATCGACATGGCCGAGCTCGTTACCGATGGCCTGCTCGAGCCGGCGGAACTGGACGAATTGAAAAAGCTGCCCCGCGATTTCGTGGACTACGGCGCATTAATGCCCGCGAAGAACCGGTTGCTCGCGACTGCAGCACGGCGCTTCCTGAGGGCTGGTGATGCCGGGCTTCGCCGCGACTACGAGGTGTTTCGAGCGGCCAATGATGCCGCGTGGCTGCACGACTACAGCCTGTTCCGTCTGCTCAAGGCACAGCACGCGTACCGCGCCTGGCCGGACTGGCCTGCGCAATATGCCTCGCGCGACGCCTCGGCGCTCGCCCGGTTTGCAGACCGCGAGCGTGCGCGTATCGACGAAATCAAGGTCGCGCAGTTCCTGTTCTTCCGCCAGTGGTCGAATCTGCAAGACTATGCCCGGCAGAATGGTGTATGCCTGTTTGGGGACATGCCGATCTACGTCGCCCTGGACAGCGCAGACGCGTGGTCCAACCCGCAACTTCTGCAGCTCGATGCCGGAAACGTGCCGCTAAAGGTCGCCGGTGTGCCGCCAGACTACTTTGCCGAAGACGGCCAGCTGTGGGGAAACCCGCTCTACGACTGGCAGCGGCACGAACAGGACGGCTTCCGCTGGTGGGCGGCGCGGCTCCGCGCGCTCGCGGATCATGTCGATTTTCTGCGGATCGACCATTTCCGCGGTTTCGAGTCCTACTGGGCCGTCCCGGCGCCCGCCGACACGGCACGCAACGGGCGATGGGAAGCGGGCCCGGGCAACCGTTTTTTTGATGCGATGCGCGCAACGCTGGGCGACCTGCCAATAATTGCGGAAGACCTTGGCGAAATCACAGCCGAGGTCGACGCATTGCGCGAACAGCAAGGTATGCCGGGCATGTGCGTATTGCAGTTCGCACTGGCCGACCGCGACTTCGCCTTGCACCAGGTTGGTGCAGATCGGGTCTGTTACACGAGCACCCATGACAACGATACCGTTGTGGGCTGGTTTCGCAGTGATGCCGATGCATGCAGCGAAGCCGAGGAAACACGCTGGCTGCGGGCGAATATTTTGCAAGTGACCCAGGGCAGCCCGGAGACCATACACACCGACATGGTGCGCACAGCGTTCCAGACCAACGCGTTTCTCGCGATCACGTCAATGCAGGACTTGCTGGGACTGGATTCGACCGCGCGCATCAATATACCGGGCACAGCGGAGAATAATTGGCTGTGGCGCTTGTCCGACGAACATTTGCAACCTGATTTCTGCGAGAATGTAACGTCATTGGTGCTTGCATCCAACCGCGGGAGAGTCAATGAATAATAAGAGTAGCGATTTTGAACGCCACCTGAGCCGACTGTCACGCAACGCGCTCGCGCTGGTACTCGCCGGTGGCCAGGGTTCGCGACTGCACGAACTCACCGACTGGCGGGCCAAACCAGCGGTCTATTTCGGCGGCAAATTTCGCATCATCGACTTCGCCCTGTCGAACTGCATCAATTCGGGCATACGCCGCATCGGCGTCCTCACACAATACAAGGCGCATTCCCTGATCCGACACCTCGTGCACGGCTGGTCGTTCATGCAATCCGGCCGCCGTGAATTCGTGGAAATCCTGCCGGCATCGCAGCGCGTCGGCGGCGAGTGGTATCGCGGCACGGCTGATGCGGTCTACCAGAACCTCGACATCATTCGAACCCATGCACCGGCACACGTGCTGGTCCTCGGTGGCGACCATATCTACAAGATGGACTATGGCAAGTTCCTGGCCGCACACGAGGAGAACAACGCCGACATGTCCGTCAGTTGCGTCGAAGTCCCGGTCGCGGAGGCCGCCGGCCAGCTTGGCGTGATGACGGTCGACAAGACCGGCCGCGTCATCGCTTTCGACGAAAAACCGGAAGAGCCGAATGCCATTCCGGGCAAACCCGGCTATTGCCTGGCGTCGATGGGCAATTATGTTTTCAACACCGAGTTTCTCTATGAACAGCTGATACGCGACGCTGATACGCCGGGCACGCAGTATGACTTTGGTCGCAACATCATCCCGCGAATCATTCGCGACTATCGCGTCTTTGCCTATCCGTTTCGCGATGAGCAAACCAGCGAACAGGCCTACTGGCGCGACGTCGGCACAATCGATGCGTACTGGGAAGCAAACATGGAACTCGTTTCCATATCGCCGCAGTTGAACCTGTACGACGAAGTCTGGCCGATCCATACCTTCCAGTGGCTGTCGCCACCGGCCAAGTTCATTTTCGATGATGCCGACCGACGCGGCATTGCGACCAATTCGATGGTGTCCGGCGGTTGCGTCCTGTCGGGCGGTTCCATACACGGGTCGCTGATGTTTTCGCGCTCGCGCATTGATGCGCGCAGCAAGGTTAGCGAAAGCGTGATCCTGCCTGACGTTCGCATCCAGGAGGACTGTCGTATTCACCGCGCGGTCATCGACCGAGGTGCAGTGATCGCTGCCGGCACCGAGATCGGCGTCGACCCGGAAGCCGATCGGCTGCGCGGCTTCCGGGTGACGGAAGGCGGCGTGACACTGGTCACTCCGGACATGCTGGGCCAGCACCTGCACTTTACGCGGTGACGGCAACGAACCGGCGGACTACTGCGAACGGAGCAGCGCATGTTAAGCAGTGAAACCATCGCCGCGCTCAATGCCGGGCGCCACGCCGACCCATTTTCCGTGCTCGGGCCGCACCGCGACGGCGGCCGGCGGGTCGTCCGTGCCATCAGCCCGAATACCCGTGCCTTGCACTTCGTAAACAAAGCCGGTGACATCATTGGCGAGTTGCAGCGCCTCGAACATGGCGATGTTTTCGAAGGCGAATTACCACCACGGATCCGCCGCTACCGGCTGCAGGCCGAATTTGGTAACGGCGACACGTATTGCACCGAAGACCCTTATCGGTTTCCGTCGACGCTGGGGGAGATGGACCTGCACCTGCTGGGCGAAGGTTCGGACCAGCGCATTTACGAGAAACTGGGTGCGCACCGAACCACGATGAGCGGCGTGCAAGGTACGCGCTTCGCGGTCTGGGCACCGAATGCAGCGCGGGTCAGTGTCGTCGGCGACTTCAACAACTGGGACGGCCGCTGTCATGTCATGCGCCTGCTGCGCGCAAACGGGATCTGGGAAATCTTCCTGCCGTCGGTCAACCTCGGTGCGCGCTACAAGTTTGAGATCATCGATCGCAGCGGCCGCTTGCTGCCGCTGAAGTCCGACCCTTACGGCAATGCTTTCGAGTCGCCGCCAGGCAACGCAGCCATCGTCTACGAAAGCGACTATCGCTGGCGGGACAGCTCGTGGATGGCGCAGCGCAGCGGCGCGCCGCCACTCGATCAGCCGGTATCGATCTACGAGGTTCACGCCGGTTCCTGGCGCCGCAACGAGCACGGCGGCTTTCTCGGCTGGCGGCAACTGGCCGACGAACTGGTCGCCTATGTACAGCAAATGGGCTACACGCACATCGAATTGCTGCCGGTTACCGAGCACCCGTTCGACGGCTCATGGGGATACCAGCCGATTGGCCTGTTTGCACCGACCCACCGGTTCGGTTCGCCCGACGACTTTCGCTTCTTCGTGGACAGCTGCCATGCTGCCGGTATTGGCGTCATCGTCGACTGGGTGCCGGCGCATTTTCCGAAGGACGAGCACGGGCTCGGCCGGTTTGACGGTACGGCGCTGTATGAACACGAGGACCCGCGCAAGGGCGAACACGCCGACTGGGGAACCCTCGTGTTCAACTACGGGCGGCGCGAAGTCGTCAACTACCTGGTCGGCAGCGCGCTGTACTGGGTCCGCGAGTTTCACATCGATGCATTGCGGGTCGACGCGGTAGCCTCGATGCTGTATCTCGACTATTCCCGCGAGGACGGCGAGTGGCTTGCTAACGAACACGGCGGCCGCGAAAACCTCGAAGCCGTCAAATTCCTGAAACGCCTGAACGTTGAACTGCATGCCGAGGGCGCAACCTCGTACGCGGAGGAGTCGACCGCTTGGCCGATGGTGTCAAGACCCGTCGACGCCGGCGGGCTGGGCTTCACTTATAAATGGAACATGGGCTGGATGAACGACACGCTGGCTTACATGCAGGAAGACCCGTTGTTCCGCCGTTATCACCATGACAAGATGACGTTCGGCATGATGTACGCATTCAGCGAAAACTTCGTCCTGCCGTTGTCCCACGACGAGGTCGTGCACGGCAAGCGCTCGCTGATCGGGCGCATGCCGGGCGACGAATGGCAGCAATTTGCCAACCTGCGTGCCTACTTTGCACTGATGTATGCACACCCCGGAAAGAAATTGTTATTCATGGGCGCCGAACTCGCGCAACGCCGCGAGTGGAGCCATGAACGCGCGCTGGACTGGCATTTGCTGGAGTACGGCCTGCATGCTGGTATGCAACGCCTTGTCGCCGACCTGAACAGGCTCTACAGGGACACGCCTGCAATGTACGAATGCGACTTCCAGCAGGAAGGTTTCGAGTGGCTCGAAGCCGGGGACAGTGACAACAGTGTGCTGGCATGGCGACGGATAGACCGCCATGGTGGTGAGCTCGTCTGTGTTGCCAACCTGACACCGGTGGTCCGCTCCGGCTATCGTCTTGGCGTGCCTCACAGTGGGGAGTACGTCGAGGTTTTGAACACCGATAGCGAGCATTATGGCGGCAGCAACCAGGGCAACCAGGTGGCAACGGCGGGTGAGCCTGGCTACAAGGGCCAGGCCGCCTCGATGCAACTGACCCTGCCGCCACTGGCGACTATTTTTCTCAGGCGCGCTTAAGCGCCGTTTTGGAGTAGTACATGAGTGCAAAGAAAGACATGGAACCTGCCGGCAGCGAGATTGAACTGCTGCAAGGACCCGCATTACCAATGACAGCGGATGCCATCCTGCAGGACTTTACCCACTACTTCGGCCGCATGCTCGGCCGTCGCACGATCCAGACGCAGACACCGTTCCTGTATCAGTCGGTAGTCTTCGCCGTGCGCGACCGGCTGATGGAGCGCTGGGGCAAGACCCGCAATGTACTGCAGCGCGACGACCAACGACGCGTCTGTTACCTGTCGCTGGAATTCCTGATGGGCCGACTGCTGCGCAATGCGCTGCTCAATCTCGATATCGAGAAAGAGACCGACGAGGCACTGTCGCGTATCGGCCTGCAGCTTGAGGACATTTATGACCGGGAATACGATGCCGGGCTCGGGAATGGCGGCCTCGGCCGGCTCGCCGCCTGTTTCCTCGACAGTTGCGCGACGCTGGCGTTGCCGGTCACCGGTTACGGCATTCGCTACCAGTACGGCATGTTCCACCAGCGGATCGAGGATGGCTACCAGGTCGAGGAACCGGATGTCTGGTTGCGGGCCGGTTTTCCGTGGGAGATCGAGCGACTCGACTTTGCACAGACCGTGCACTTTGGTGGGCGTACTGTTGCGCACAAGGACGATAAAGGCCGGATGCAGTACGAGTGGATCGACACGCATGCTGTCCTGGCGATCCCGTTTGATGTGCCGATACCCGGCTACCGCAACGAGGTGGTCAACACGTTGCGCCTCTGGTCGGCATCGGCAACCAATGAATTCGACCTCACCGAATTCAACGCGGGCAGCTACGTGGATGCCGTAGCCGCCAAGAATGCCGCGGAAAACATCACGATGGTGCTGTACCCGAACGCGGCGACCGAAAATGGCCAGGAACTGCGACTGCGGCAACAATATTTCCTGGCGTCTGCAAGCCTGCAGGACACTTTGCGTATCTGGACACTGGATCACGGCGAGGACTTCAGCGAGTTCGCTGCGAAAAACTGCTTCCAGCTGAATGACACGCATCCGGCCGTTGCCGTGGCAGAACTCATGCGCCTGCTGATCGACCGGCACAACCTCGGCTGGGACGATGCCTGGGAAATCACGCAGCGGACCATGGCGTATACCAACCATACGTTGCTGCCGGAAGCGCTCGAACAATGGCCCGTCGCCATGTTCCGCAACCTGTTACCCCGCCTGCTCGACATCATCTACGAGATCAATGCGCGTTTCATCCAGGAAGTCAGCCAGGCCTGGCCCGGCGATACCGATCGCCTGGCGCGGATGTCGCTGATCGCAGAAGGCAGCGAACCGATGATCCGCATGGCACACCTGGCCATTGTGGGCAGCTACTCGGTGAACGGTGTTGCTGCATTGCACTCGGAGCTGCTGGTCAAAGGCCTGTTCCGGGACTTTGCAGAATTGTGGCCGCAGAAGTTCAACAACAAGACCAACGGCGTAACGCAGCGCCGCTGGCTGGCTGCCTGCAATCCTGGGCTCGCCGCATTGATTTCTGCACGGATCGGAGACGGCTGGGTTACGGAACTGACCGAACTGGCGGGTCTGGCGCCGTTGGCCGACGACGCAGAGTTCCAGGCGCAGTGGCGGGCTGCAAGGTTGCCCAACAAGGAGCGACTGGCACAGAAAATCGCGAAAAAAACCGGTGTTGCCATCGACGCGACCATGCTGTTCGACGTCCAGGTCAAGCGCATCCATGAGTACAAGCGGCAACTGCTGAACCTGTTGCACGCCGTGCACCTGTATGACCGGATTCGCCGTGGCGATGGCGACGACCTGGTACCACGAGCGATCATTATCGGCGGCAAGGCCGCTCCCGGCTACGTCATGGCGAAAGGCATCATCAAGTGCATCAACAATGTCGCACGAGTCATCAACTCGGACCCGTCCATGAGCGACAAGCTGCGGCTGGTCTTCTACCCTGACTACAACGTGACGGCGATGGAACTGATCTGTCCTGCTGCCGATTTGTCGGAGCAAATTTCGACAGCAGGCAAGGAAGCTTCCGGTACCGGCAACATGAAATTCATGATGAACGGTGCGATCACGATCGGTACGCTGGACGGCGCCAACGTCGAAATCCGCGAGGCCGTCGGCGCCGACAATTTCTTCCTGTTCGGCAACACGGTGGACGAAATCGAAGCCCTGCGCGGGCAATACGACCCGGGCTCGATTATCGAAAATGATGTCGACTTCAAACGCGTCATGACGCTGATCGAAAGTGGTCACTTCAACCGTTTCGAACCGCACATCTTCGATGACATGGTTCGCTCAATTCGCGAACCGTCCGATGCCTGGATGACAGCGGCCGACTTCCGGAGTTTTGTCGATGCCCAGGCGGCGGTGAACGATGCCTACAAGGATGTCGCCGGCTGGACCCGCATGAGCATCCTGAATTCCGCGGCGTCCGGGCGTTTCTCAACGGATCGCACAATGCGCGACTACAACCGCGATATCTGGCGCCTCGATCCGATCGCCCTGGACTGATGAACGCTGCATCGGGACACACCGACCGCCTCGGCGCAACGCCAGGCGACGGCGGGACCAATTTTGCCCTGTGGAGCAGCGTCGCGGAGCGCGTCGAACTGTGCCTGTTCGATGAGCATCGCAACCAGGTGTCGCTGGACCTGCCGAACTGCGACGACGGCGTCTGGCACGGCTTTGTGCCGGGCTGCGGGCCTGGGCAGCGCTACGGTTTTCGCGTGCACGGGCCCTGGCAGCCCGCTGACGGCCTGCGCTGCAATCCCGCCAAGTTGCTGCTGGACCCGTATGCACGCCGCCTGGACGGTGAATTCGACTGGAGCGGCGATGTCTTTGACTACCGGCTACTGAAAAACGGCAAGTTGCGCATCTGCAACCAGGACAGTGCTCCGTCTGTGCCACTGTCCGTAGTCACCAAGCCTTTCGATCGCTCGGCAACGCATTTACCCGTTCCGTGGACGGAGACCATCGTGTATGAGTGCAACGTCCGCGGCTTTACGATGCGACATCCAGCCGTCCCCGAGGCCGATCGAGGCCGGTTCGCTGGCATGCGAAATCGCGACGTGCTCGACTACGTCAAGGCACTTGGGATTACGTCGGTCGAGATCATGCCGGCGCTGGCCTATATTGATGAGCATCACCTGGTTGAGAAAGGACTGCGTAACTACTGGGGCTACAACACGATCAACTTCTTTGCGCCGATGCCGCGGCTCGCCGGGGCGGACCCCGTGACGGAACTGCGCAGCATGGTCGACGCGATACACGCTGCCGGTCTCGAAGTCATACTGGACGTTGCCTATAACCACACCGGCGAGACCAACGGCTTCGGCCCGACCCTGTGCTTTCGCGGCATCGACAACCTGGCGTACTACCGCACCGACCCGCACGATGCCAGCGTCTATATCAACGATACCGGTTGCGGCAACACGATCAACGCAGACCACCCTCGCGTCCAGGCACTGATCGTCGACAGCTTGCGTTACCTGCACTCGGACATTGGCTTCGACGGGTTTCGCTTCGACCTGGCGCCGGTACTCGGCCGGCATGCACACGGCTTCTCGACGCGGCATCCGCTACTTGCAGCGATCACCGACGATCCCGGGCTGCGCTCCGCCAAGTTGATCGCCGAGCCCTGGGACCCGGGTCCTGGCGGCTATCAGCTCGGTCATTTCCCGCATCGCTGGGGCGAATGGAACGACGTGTTCCGCGACACCGTGAGGCGTTTCTGGCGCGGCGACGTCGACCAGTGCGGCGAACTGGCCAAGCGAATTCACGGTTCGTCCGATATCTTCGAGGGCCGTGGGCGGCCGCCGACTGCCAGCGTCAACAAGATCACGGCGCATGACGGCTATACGCTCGCCGACCTCGTCAGTTATGAGCGGCGCCACAATGAAGCCAACGGCGAGGGTAACCGCGACGGGCATCAGCACAACCTGAGCCGCAACTACGGCGTTGAAGGTCCGAGCGAAGACGAGACGATTAGGGCGATTCGCCGCCGCCAGCGCCTGAATATGCTGGCGACGCTGTTGTTCTCGCAGGGAACGCCGATGCTGCTGGCCGGCGACGAGCTCGGCCACTCGCAGGGCGGCAACAACAATGCGTACGCGCAGGACAACGAGACGACCTGGATCGACTGGACAGCCAATGACGACGACGCATTCACAAACGCCGTGCGCCAGTTGATCTGGCTGCGCCGCAACTCGCCGCAGTTGCGCATGCCGGATTACATACACAACCCGCCTGCTGGCGCAACGGCAGAGCACCGCTTCGAATGGTATGACGACCAGGCGGAGCCGCTCGTCGGTGACAGCTGGAACTACTGTCAGGCCTTTGCCGTTCTGATGGCAGACCGCAACGGGAGCTGCCTGCTCGTGATCAATGCGAGCGAGGCCTCCGCCGACATGCGATTGCCAACAATCGAAAGCCAGTGGCAGCTGCAGTTTGCCAGTTGCAAGGCCAGGCTGTTGTTCGAACCGGACGCTAGAATTCGCATTCCGGACCATTCGCTGGCGTTATTGACGGCCGCTTAGCTGCCGGGTACCGTTGGTCGGAGCAGTTCTGATCTCGCCAATCAGCGACGGCGCAATTCGTTCATCGCCAACAGGAATAAACTCCATGCAGACAAACCGCCTTATCCGAAAGCTTGTCCTTGTCCTGACCCTGACAACCGCCGCTGTCGTCGGCGCTGCCGAGGACATTGCAGAGGAACGCCACGAACTGATGGAAGGCGTTCGCGACGCGACCAAGCCGGTCGGTGCCATGCTGAAAGGTGAACGCGATTTCGATGCGGGACAGTTGCAGGAGTCGCTCGCGGTGTTCGATGCAGCGAGCAAGAAACTCGGCGATCTCGTTCCTGCTGGCAGCGAAGGTGGCGACGCTGCACCGAGCATCTGGGAAGACCCCGATGGTTTTGCCGCAAAAATTGAGCAATGGCAGTCCGACATCGCCCGGGCCATCGAAGCCGATCCGCAAAACCTCGCAGACGCGAAGCCGGTAGTTGGCCAGGTATTGAGAAACTGCAAGGGCTGTCACGACAGCTACAGGATTGAAGACGACTAGGATACTCGCGGCCACACTGGTCGCGCTGTGCCTGGCAGGCTGGTGGCTGACGAGGGTCAATCCGCTGCACACCGGCGACCTGCCCGAACACACACCGGATGCAGTTGCCGGCGAGCGCATCTTCTGGGCCGGCGGCTGCGCATCCTGCCATGCATCACCGGTTGCGGGCGCGCGCGCCGAAGGCGATAACAAGCTCAGGCTTGGCGGCGGCACCGAACTGGACACGCCTTTCGGCTTGTTCCGGGTACCGAACATCTCACCGCACCCGGCCGACGGTATCGGTGCGTGGTCGATGCTGGATTTTGTCAACGCCATGCAGCGCGGCGTCTCGCCGGACGGCCGTCATTATTACCCGTCTTTTCCCTACACATCGTATGCGCGCATGCGCACCACCGATGTCATGGACCTGAAAGCCTATCTCGACGGCCTCGAAGCGGTTGCAGGGCGCCAGCAGGATCATGCGCTGTCCTTTCCGTATTCGGTTCGCCGGGGCCTGGGTCTGTGGAAGCGTCGCTACCTCCGAACCGACCCGGTCGTGACCGATGTTGGTACCGACCCGCTCGCCGAGGCCGGTCGCGAACTCGTTGAAGGCGCCGGCCATTGCGGCGAGTGCCATACACCGCGGGACCGCTTCGGCGGGCTGGACCCGTCCCGCTGGCTGCAGGGGGCGCCCAATCCGGATGGTGACGGCAATATTCCGGACATTTCAGCAAGTGGCAAGAACACGGCGGATTGGTCTGCGAGCGACATTGCCTATTACCTGGAATCCGGTTTTACGCCCGACTTTGATACGGCGGGCGGCAGCATGGTCGCAGTACAGGAAAACATGGCGCGCCTGACCAGTAACGATCGCGTGGCTATCGCTGCATACCTGAAAGCATTACCGGCCGATCCCCGGCACAACTGAATTACAACAACAGCGTGATCATCACCGTCGAGATCACAACCGCGCCGACGATATTCAGCACAAACCCTTCTTTTGCCATCTCCTCGACCGTGAGGAGACCGGAACCGTAAATGATCGCATTCGGCCCGGTCGCAACCGGCAGCATGAACGCAAAACTGGCACTGATCGCCGCCGGCACCATCAGCACCTTTGGATCGATGCCGGCAGCAACGGCACCGGCTGCCAGTACTGGCATCAGCAGCGCCGTCGAGGCCGTGTTACTGGTGATCTCCGTCAGGAAGCTGACGGACAGGCATATCACGATGACCACGACGAAAATATTCAACGTACTCAGACCGGCAAGAGCTTGCCCGATCAGGCCGCTGAGTCCGGATGCGGTAAAACCAGCAGCAATCGCCACACCACCGCCGAACAGGATCAGGGCGCCCCACGGGATGGCACTGGCCGTCTCCCAGTCCAGCAGTTTCTCGCCCTTGCCGTTCGGTATCACGAACATCGTGATGACCGCGAGCAAAGCGACGCTGGCGTCATTGGCAGCCTGCAGCCCGAGCAACTCACTCCAGCCGCCGAAGGGTTCACGTCGCGTGATCCATAGCAGTGCGGTGACCACGAACACGGCCAACGTGCGCTTTTCTTCGGGCCGCCAGGCTCCGGGAGGCGGCAGGTCGATTTTTTCGCCCTTTCGCATACCGCGGGACAGCCACATTGCTGCCAGCGGAATCATGATGATGACAACCGGCAATGCCCAGGACATCCATTCGGTAAACGTCGGCTCGTACCCGGTCGTATCGCCGTAGACACGGAGAAAAATCAGGTTGGGCGGCGTACCGATTGGCGTCCCGACGCCGCCGATGCTGCAGCCGTACATGATGCCCAGCATCAGTGCGACTTTCATGCGGTGCGTTTCGAGCTTCTCGCACACGGCCAGCGCAATCGGCAACAGCATCAGGCAGGTTGCAGTGTTGGCGATCCACATGCTGAGGACCGCCGCGGCCACCATGAATCCGAGCACCAATGGCCTGCCGGCGTGGCCGCCAAACCAGCCGACCATCGTCAGTGCCAGGCGACGATGCACACCACTGCGCGCCATCGCGGTCGACAGCATGAAGCCGCCCAGCATCAACAGGATCAACGGACTGCCATACGCCGCACCAACCTGGTTGGGCGTCAGAATGCCAAACAATGGCAAGCCGGCGAGCGGCAACAACGAAGTCGCCGGAATCGGGATCGCTTCGAAGATCCACCAGACTGCACAGAGCGTGGTTATTGCTGCGGTCCAGGCCATCTTCGTATCGAGCCCGGACGCCACCATCCAGAACCAGACAGCGGCCGCCATGACCGGACCCACAAGCAACGCAACGCGTTTGTGCATGGCAGGAGTTTCCGCCTCGGACATTTGGCATCCTTTTTCGAAGCACGCAAAAAAATTCCGGGGACAGTTTACTCAATTCCAATTTGTGTTTCTCTAAGGCCGCATGGCATCGCGTGTTGCACGAAACTCGTTGTCCCGATACCAGTTGGGCCAGCTTGGACTGTTCGCAAGCGCCAGCCCGGCTTGCAGGTAGACAGAGACATCCTGCACGATGCCTGCAAGGTCCCATGTGTCCGGTTCGATTTCGTCACCCGGCTTGTGGTACTTGGTCATGCCGTACTCTGCCATCAACTCTTCCTGCCGGGTTGGTGTGTCGCCTTCCCGGGGTAATGGCGCACCGACGGCATAGATGGACGGCACCCCAGCTTTGGCAAACGGATAGTGATCCGACCGGTAGAAAGCACCCTGCTCCGGTGCCGGGTTGGCGTAGGTTTCGCGGCCGATGGCAACCGCCGCATCCACTATGTACTGCTCCAGCTCCGAATTCCCCAGGCCAACGACAATCATGCCGTTCGTTTCGCCGTAGGGATAATGTGCATCCATGTTGAAGACCCCGGCTGTCGACGCCAGCGGAAACAGTGGGTTGCTGGTGTAATAGAATGCACCGAGCAGACCCTGCTCCTCCGCCGTCGTCGCAATGAAGACGACAGAACGATCCGGGGCGGTTTCCATGGAGGCGATAATGCGAGCGATCTCCGAGATGCCAGCCGTGCCAGTCGCATTGTCCATCGCACCGTTGAATATGTTGTCGCCTTCCAATTCTGGTTTCACACCGACGTGGTCCCAGTGTGCCGTATAAACGACGTACTCGTCCGGTCGTTTCGATCCGGGCACGATTCCGACAACGTTGCTGCTGGTGACCTCTGACAGTTCGTTAGCTACCGACATATCGACTGCGAGGCCCAGCGCTACGCCCTGGAAGCCTTTCTCTCGAGCCGCAATGGACAATGCCTCCAGGTCTTTACCGGCATACGCGAACAGGCGCTTTGCTGCGTCGATGCTGAGCAGACCACCAATGATCGGCGATTTGTTCGTGTCGACGTCGTCCATAATCTTGTACTTGATGCTAGGCAGGCCCTGTATTGCCACAGCCCACGGCCATCCGGCCAGTGCTTCTTCGTGCACCAGCAGGATGCCGGCCGCACCGTGCTTTGCAGCCTGCTCGGCCTTGAAGGTACTCATCGCATGTATCGTCGCCGCCCTGCCCTTGAAGCGGCGTTCGTCACCTGGCTTGTTATGTATTCCCGGGTCGCCCCACAGGGCAATGACGGTCTTGCCGCGTACATCGATGCCAGCGTAGTCGTCCCAGTCGTACTCCGGTGCGGATATGCCATAGCCAACAAATACAACGTCGCTGGCATCGAGCCTGCCAACTTCTGCAACCTGCCCTCCTGAAAAGACAATGTCGACGCGATTCTCGAGCACCAGCTTGTCGGTCCCATTGGAGAACACCGCATCGGATGCCGATACCTGCTGAATCCCCGCAAGATCTACTTGCTGGAAGAAACTTCCGTCATTCGCTGGCTGCACGCCGAACGCGCGCCAGAGACTGGCCAGGTAGTTCTCGGTCTTGTCCCCGCCTGCGGTACCCGGCATCCGGCCCTCGAACTCGTCCGAGGCCAGTACTTCGATGATGTCGAACAGCTGGTCCTCGCTGACGGCATCTGCCGGGCTTGCCACAGCGAAATTGACACACAGGCACCCCAGCACGACGGCAAGCATCGTGGGGCTGCCGACAAGGCGATTTCTGACATGTATTTGCATTTCCCGTTCCTTATTTATCGTAGTGATTTATTGTTCATTTTTTTGTACATTTTTAAATACTAAAGTTCAATGAAACCGTCGAAACGACTGTTACTACCGCTGGCTGGCAGCCTGACAGAGAACTTGGGATACTGCGTTTGAGTGTGATCAACCAGACCGGGAGGCCGGCCCGTGGCAAGACATGGCAAGAAAAACCGTTCAGGCGACAGGGCCTACTGGATCCTCGACAAGCAGCAGATAGCCTGCCTGGCATCGATCCCGCGTGCGGAGATCCTCGACTGGCTGGCCTCCTCGGGACCGCAATCGGTCAGCGAGCTGGCCACCTCGCTCGATCGCAAGCCGTCGTCGCTGTATCACCACTTGCAGAAGATGATACGGGTGGGGCTCGTTGAAGAGGCCGGCACCCGAACGGTCTACCGCCGGACCGAGAAACTGTACAAGACACCGTCCCGGCGTATGCGCCTGAAGCGCGCGCTCAGCGACGGCAAGCATGACCCGCTGATGGCCAGGTCCGTCGCAGCGATGAGCAACCAGTTCCAGCGCGACTTCTCGACCGGCCTCGACAACCCGGCAGCGAAACGCACCGGGCAATACCGCGACCTGGGTTTTTATCGATTTGTCGGCAGGCCTTCGGCGGCCGGCCTGAGACAGGTCAACCAGCACCTCGACGCGATTGCCGAAATCCTCTGGACGGACCAGGACCCCGATCGTCCTGCGGTTGCTCTGGGGTGGATCATGGCGCCACTGAAGCGCTGACGTAAGTGAATGCCGCAATGGCGCATGGGCAGATCTGTTCTAGAATAATCGCTCCGACTGACTGGAGGACATGCCGAATGCTCGAGCTGGAAACCATCATGACCACTGAATTGGTCACCATCGGTGTTGCCGATAACCTCGATACCGCGCGCAAACTGATGCACGAGAAGCGAATCCGGCATCTGCCCGTTGTCGATGGCCCGGACAAGCTTGTCGGCCTCATCACGATTACCAATGTTCTCGCCGCCACGGACTCCTTCCTGCGCGAGGAAGACAGCAAACTGCATCCCGAGCAGATACCGGTCCGCGACGTTATGGTCACCGACGTGGTGACGGTCGATGAACATGCCGGCATCCGCCAGGCCGCCCTGTTCCTCGAGAAACACCGTATCGGCTGCCTGCCCGTTGTAACGGGCGGGAAACTCAAGGGCATCGTGACGGATACCGACTTCGTCGGCGTCGCGATCAACCTGCTCGAACAACTCGAGTCGGCCGAGGACAGCGATGCGGAGTTTGACGAAACGGGCTACTGATGCCGCGTTTCATGATTCAGCGCTGCGCTTCCTGATACGGCTCAGCGCGACCGGTGTGATGCCGAGATAGCGCGCAATATCTTTCTGCGTCACCTGGTCGAAAAGTTCCGGGGAGCGCCCCATCAGTACGCGGTAACGTGTTTCGGCCGAGTCGGTGAGAAACTCGCGCTCGCGGCGCTCCTTCTTCATTGAGAAGTCCAGGAGATGTTCCAGCATCTCGGCGGCAAGCACCAGGTCGCGCCGGGTTTCGGCCAGCAACGCGTCGAAATCCAGCTCGACGATCAGCGACGGTTCGAGACAGACGACACCAAACGAGCAGTCCTCACCCGTGTAGACGGCTGCCAGGCTGGCGATCAACTCTCCCGGCTGGATAAAAGACTTGATGTTCTCCCTGCCGTCGTCAGACAGGTAGTACGCCTTCAGGAGGCCCTCGCGCAATACGTAAACCGAGCCGCTGGTATCTCCCTGGCGGAACAGGTGCTCGCCTCTGCCCAGGCTCAAAGGCCGGCCCCGTTCCTCGACGTAGTTAGCAAAATGCATTGGCGTTAACCCGGGTTAATGCGTCCTGCGCGCCGCGGACCTATTTTATTCGCAACAGTCATCCTGCAATGGAGAATACCCATGAACCTGACGCAAAGAAATATCGTCATCACCGGCGGTACCAGTGGTATCGGACGTGAAGTCGTCCGCAAGCTGCACCGGGACAACCAGGTGATGGTTGTCGCACGCAGTGCCCATCGGCTTGCGCAGCTTGAGGCGGCTTGCCCTGGCATCCACATCTGTTGCGCGGATCTCGCCCGGCCCGCGGATGTCGAATCCGCTGCTGCCGCGGCACGACAGAAGTTCGACAGGCTCGACCTCTTGATCAACAATGCTGCAATCCAGTGTACCCCGACCTTCCTCGACCCGGACTTCGAACCCGCGACCGTCGCCAGAGAAGTTGCTGTCAATTTCACCGCGGTCTGCACACTGACCGCGCTGTTGCTGCCAGCATTGATGCGCGCCGAAGAAGCCGCCATCGTCAATATCAACTCAGGGCTAGGGCTCGTGCCGAAGAAAAATTCGGCCGTCTATTGTGCGACCAAGGCGGCCATCAATGTGTTCAGCCAGTCGCTGCGCCTGCAACTCGAGGACAGCAACGTGCGCGTGCTACAGGCGTTCATGCCGCTCGTCGACACGCCGATGACGTCCGGCCGTGGAACCGGCAAGCTATCGGCTGAACAGGCGGCAAGCGCTATGTTGCGTGGCATCGAGCAGGACATTGAGGACTACGATATCGGCAAGATCCGCGCGTTGCGCCTGCTGGCCCGTTTTGCGCCCGGCATTGCCCGGGGCATCGTGCGGGCCGCCTAGGGTCAGAGCGGCAGGGACCGCATGACGTACCCGGTACTACAGTGAGACGCTTCGCCGGCTCGACTCCTTCGATTCGCTTCCCGAGTCCTTCAACAAAATGAGCATGACAGCTGCAAGCATCGATCCCAGTGCCATTACGAATGCGACTAACGGCAAACCGTGACCGCTCTCGAACAGGTATCCCGCTATGACCGGCCCGAGAACCGCACCGGCGCGTCCAATGCCGATGACGAACCCGGTGCCCCCAGCGCGCAAGTGCGTCGGGAATGACTGCGCGAACAGGGCATACAGCCCGACAACGGCCGAGTTCGTAAACATGCCGGCCACCGCTGCGATCAGCGCCAGCTGCGTCAGGTTGGCCTGGCCTTGGCCGAAGACGTTGATCATGACAGCGGCACCCAGCATGGCAGTGATCACGAGTACTCGTACACGAACATGATGTGTCAGCCAACCGAGCAAGACGGACCCGGCTGCGCCTCCAACGTTGGCCCAGACGAGCACACCTCCGGCCAGTGAGGCCGAGAAACCCATATCAACGACAATCTTTGGAATCCACTTCAAGAGAAAATAAAACGTCATGATGTGCGCAAGGTAGGCAACGGTTAACAACAGCGTCGTTCGCGCAAGCTTTGGCGAAAACAGGTCCTTCCACCCGGTTTCCGATCTACTTTCATCAGCGTCCGGCAGGCATTCGAGTGTTGCATGTCCCATGCGCTGCAGCGTCGCATTTATTCGCTCCAGCGCATCGGGTGCCCGCCTGTGTGCGATATAGGCAATTGACTCCGGCACCATGAACCACACCAGCGGCAACAGGATGCCGGTCAATCCCGCACCGAGCAGAAACACAGATCGCCAGTCGTAGTGGGAAAGGAGTAATGAAGCCAGGGTCCCGCCGGCAATGACGCCGATTGGGTATCCTGCAGCCATCATCGAAACGTTAAAGTTGCGGCGATGAGCATTCGAAAATTCCGCCACCATGGCATTGGTCGTTGCCAGCATTCCGCCTATGCCAATGCCGGTTACGAATCGTACAATCAACAATGAACTGACGTTCGTGGCAGTAGAAGCGAGATACATGCCGCAGGTCATAAGCAGCAAGCAGCCAAGAATGATTGGCCGCCGCCCCAGCTTGTCCGCAATATTGCCGAGCAGGATTGACCCAAATGCCATGCCAAGCAACTCCATCGCCAGGACGATACCCAGTGCCGCACGCGTAATACCCCATTCGGCGGCGATCCCCGGCGCAGCGAAGCTGATCGCGAGCACATCGAAACCGTCCACGGCGGTCAGAATGATACAGGTGGCTACTGCCGCAACCTGCACCCGGGTCATCGGCAGGTCGTCAAGTATTCGTTGTGAATCCATTATCTGGCGCCGCCCCGCGCTAACCCTTTAGGGTATAGTTGTTGAGGGCAGTTCGGGTCCAACGACTCTCAATTCAAAAGCAGCTTGCATGGATACCATGCCAGCGCAAGGAGAAACAAGATGAACAACAACTCCACCCTCCAATCCTGGGGACTGCTGGTAGGCCGGATTCTTTTGGTCATTGTCTATTTTCTGGGCGGGTTCTCCCTGCTCAAGGGCGAGGTACCCATCGACTACGCCGCCTCGAAAGGCGTGCCCGCCCTGTTCGTCTGGATCGGCTTTGCCATCAAGTTGTTCGGTGGCCTCGCCGTTATTCTTGGGTTCTTTACGCGTTGGGCCGCGCTGGCCCTTGTCGTCTTCACGCTGGGCACAGCCTTCATCTTTCATCCGTACCCCGACATGGTGTTTCTCAAGGAAATCTCGATGATCGGCGGACTGTTGATCCTCGCGGCAGTAGGCCCGGGTGACCTCAGTATCGATGCCAGGCGCGCAAAGTAAACTGATCGAAAACCTCACAAACAGATCAAGGAAAGAGCGATGAGTCAACTATCACGGCGACAGGTCATGCGCGGCCTGCTGGCAGGCGCGGCAGCAATCGGCACGGGCGCCCGGGCAGCAGAAAAATCAGCAGTTGAGGACATCGTCCCCGCCG
>JAUIDP010000099.1 GCA_030429005.1 Gammaproteobacteria bacterium
GAGAAGCAGGGCGTCAGCATCGGCACGCGCAAGAATCGATTGTCCGCACTGCGCTGGTGGGCCAGCAAGGTCGGCAAGCAAAGTGTCATCGCAAAGGAAAACAGCTTCTACGGGATTGGCAGCCGCAAGCACGTGGTTGACTACTCCAGGGCGCAGGAAATCGATCCCGACAAACTGGCCATGATCGACGATCCTTACACGGTCATGAGCATTCGTTTGCAGGATGCGTTCGGCCTACGCCGCGAAGAGGCGATCAAGTTTCAACCGACGTACGCCATCAAGGATGACCATCTGCAACTGAAGCCCAGTTGGTGCAAAGGTGGTCGGGGTCGCAATGTGCCGATCACCAACGACACGCAGCGCGCGCTGTTGGAAGAAGTCCGTGCCCTCGCCCGCGGCGGATCGCTGATCCCGGCACATTTAAAGTATGTGCAACAACTGCATCGATATGAAGGCAAGACCCGACGCGCCGGACTCCGGAAACTGCACGGACTGCGGCACGGCTATGCGCAACGCCGGTTCAAGGAGATCACCGGGTTCGCTTGCCCGAATGCGTACGGTCCTCGATCAGGTCAATTGACCCCGCAAGAGCGCGCGCTCAATGAGAAAGCGCGCGCCATGATTTCGGCCGAGCTTGGGCATGCCCGGGAGTCCATTACCGCGGTGTATCTCGGCCGATGAATCTGCCAGCACCGCATATCGTCATCCTGCCGCGCCTTATCCGCCTGCGGGATGTGTCCGCCTACCTCGGCATGGACCGCAACCGCTTCGGCAATGAGGTCCGGCCCTTCCTAACGACCATCCCCATTGGCAGGCAAGGCATTGCCTTCGACCGCCTTGAACTGGACGCCTGGGTGGAGGAATATATCTCCCGCAACGGGCGTCCCGGTCGATTGCAAGGAGAACGACTATGGGACGTAGAAGATCGCCCGGCCTCGTTAAGAGGCGGGGCATATGGCACATCGACAAGTGGATCGAAGGGCGGAGAGTTTGCCAAAGCACTGGCTCAGATAAGCTCGCAGAAGCGGAGCGATACCTCGCAAGACTGAGGGAATGCATCCGCAAGGCCGAGATTTACGGAGTCAGACCAACCCGGACATTCGAAACAGCAGCAGCGAAGTTTGTTAAGGAGAACCAGCACAAGCGCTCGCTGAATCGGGATGTCTGCATGCTGAAGCAGCTGATGCCCTTCATCGGGCACCTGCCACTGCATCGGGTACATCGCGGCACGCTCGATCCTTGGGTCGATTTCAAACGGGAGGAAGGAAGAGCACCCGCAACAATTAATCATGGGCTGAAGGTGGTGCGCCGCATCCTGAGACTCGCTGAATACGAGTGGATGGATGAACACGGACTGACCTGGCTGGAACGCGCTCCGAGAATCCGGATGCTGCCCAATCCCAACCCGCGGCAACCGTATCCGCTGAGTTGGGCTGAACAGCAGCTCCTGTTCGCAGAGCTCCCCTCGCACCTTGCGGAAATGGCATTGTTCGCCGTCAACACTGGCTGTCGCGATGCCGAGATCTGCAGGCTGAAGTGGGAATGGGAGGTCAAGGTCCCATCACTCGACACCTTTGTATTTATTGTTCCGGGATCATTCGTCAAGAACGGCGACGAACGACTGATCGTTCTCAATGACATCGCCAAGCGTGTCGTGGACTCGCGCCGAGGGAAACACCCGACGCACGTTTTCACATACAAAGGCGAGCCCACCTTCAGGATGCTGAACAGCGCCTGGTTGAGGGCGCGCGAGAAGGTCGGACTGAAGCAGGTTCGCGTTCATGACTTGAAGCACACGTTCGGCAGAAGATTGAGAGCTGCCGGCGTGAGTTTCGAAGACCGACAGGACTTGCTGGGTCACCGTTCGGGACGAATGACCACACACTACTCGGCGGCAGAGCTTTCAAAGCTGATTGAGTCTGCCAACACAGTGTGTGAAAGAAACGGTAACAAGCCTGAGTTGGTAGTGTTGCGGCGTCTAAACGTTAGTTAGGGCTCCCGCAAACCCACGCAAAACTCACGCAAAATGGACTGGCCGCCAATCGGCGAAAACGTAAGTTTTTGATTTGAATGGTGGCCAGGGGCGGAATCGAACCACCGACACGCGGATTTTCAGTCCGCTGCTCTACCAACTGAGCTACCTGGCCGCTTGGGTTTTGGCTGGGGACTCCCAGCGAGCGGGGTATTAGACCTAGCTGTGCCAGCCCAGTCAAGCCAACGCCTGCAGCGAGGCGAATTCAGCCACAGCTACCCAATCAAACCCGCCGAGTTCCCCAAAAAATCCTCCCAACTCAATGCTCGGCCTATACCCCGCCTGTTGCCAAAATGTGACGACTGTTGTAATTCCACAACGAACTATAACCGTCATATATACCTGTAAAGTCTAGAACTTTTTATCCCACCAAACCAGAACTCATAAGGTTGATGCAAATATACAACAGTTCTTTGTGAGCGGCTCATCCCCTGTCAATAATCGAGAACGTCTAAAAACCTTTTCCTTATCGACTGAAGGGGAGTTCAGTTATGAGCAACTATCTCAAAGCCTGTTGCGTCGCAGCCATCGCCGGATCGGCCGGCGTCAGCCCGGCGCTCGCACAAGACAGTACCACCGGCACCGACGGTTCCCGGGAGGTGATCGACGAGATCGTCATCACCGGTTCCCGCATCCCGCGGGCCGGCTTCGACACGCTGCAACCCGCGCTCGTCGTTGACGGGCAGTACCTGCAGGACCGTTCGTTCACCGATGTCGGGTCCGCCCTCAACGAGCTGCCCGCGTTTGGCGCAGCCGGCGGCAACCTGCAAAACGGCAGCAACGAGCAAAGTGCCTTTTCCGTCGGCCAGGTGTTCGTCGACTTCTTCGGCCTCGGCTCGCAGCGCACACTCACGCTGGTGAACGGCCGGCGCTTCGTGTCCTCCAACACGCCTGCCACGACCAGCACACCGTCGGTTGTCACCGCATCGGGCCTGCAGGTCGACACCAATAACATTCCCGTTTCACTGATCGATCGCGTTGAGACGATTGCCGTTGGCGGCGCACCGATCTACGGCGCCGATGCCATCGCCGGCACCGTGAACATCATTATGAAGCAGGACTTCGAGGGCATGGACCTGCGCACCAACTACGGCATCTCGGACGAAGACCAGATGGAAGAAACCTCCTTCTCGGTCACCTGGGGCATCAACAGCGGTGACGGCAAGGGCAACATCGTCGTCGGCATCGAGCACTCGGACCGCCAGGGCATGATCCAGTCCGACATGCCGCACCTCGCCGAGGGCTGGCAGTTCCGCGACACCGGCGACCAGGACTATTCCGAAACGCTGATTCCGAACGGCCACGCCAACATCGTGGCCAACGGCGGCGCCATCTCGCCGGGAGATTCACTGGTGCCCAACGTCGGCCTCGGCCAGTTCGGTGACGGCAGCTACCTGCAGTTTGCGCCCGACGGCTCGCTCGTGCCGTATGACGTCGGCACCGCCGTCAACAACGTCGTCTGGTCCATCGGCGGCGACGGCCTGTTCCTGCCGGATGTCTCGGCACTCGCCACGCCGCTGAAACGCACGCTGATCACGGCGCTGGCACGCTACGAAATCGCACCGAACATCGACGCCTTCGGCGAAGTCTGGGTCACCGAGAGCTCCGCGCAGGAACTCGTGCGCCAGCCTTCCTACCAGTCCGGCCTGTTCGGCGACGAGGAGTTCGCACTGCAGTTCCCGATCGACCACCCGTTCCTGACACCGGCCGCGCAGGCCACGCTGCAGGGCCTAACCTGGGACGACGACGGCGACGCCAACACGGCGCCGGTACCGATCCAGTCATTCTGGCTGCAGCGCTCCTCCGGCGACATGAGCCTGAACGGCGACCGCACCAACGCCGACAACAACCTGACCCGCATCGTTGCCGGGCTGCAGGGCGACTTCGGTGTCGGCAACCGCGACTTCAGCTGGGAGGTTGCCTTCAACCGCGGCCGTTCCGTCGGCCAGGCGCAGTTCGCCGAGGTCGACAACCAGCGCTTCTTCTATGCACTGGATGTCATCGAAGACCCGAACAACCCCGGCCAGTTCGGCTGCCGCGTTGCGCTCGACCCGAGCAGCCGCCCGTCCGATCCCGGCGGCCCGTTCGGCACCAACCTGCCGCAGACCGACATCTACAGCGGCTGCGTGCCGCTGAACCTGTTCGGTGAGGGCATGCCGAGCCAGGAGGCCATCGAGTACATCTCGGTCACCGAGATCTCGCGCTCGATCCTCGAGCAGACCGTCTGGTCCGCCAACATCACCGGTGACCTGTTCGACCTGCCGGCCGGCCCGGTCGGGTTTGCACTCGGCTACGAGCGGCGTGAAGAGGAAGGCGACTTCGAGAACTCCGGCTTCTCGCAGCTCGGTCTCGGTCGCGCCGAAGCCGTGTTGCCGATCTCCGGTTCCTACGTCAGCAAGGAGATCTACGCCGAGTTCTACGCGCCGGTGATCTCCCCCGACATGGACATCCCCTTCATCGACAACCTGAGCTTCGAGGGCGCCTGGCGCAACCTCGACAACTCGCTCGCCGGGGACGACGAGGCCTGGACCATTGGTTTGCGCTACTCGCCGATCGAGGACATCGAACTGCGCGGCAATATCACGCAGTCGGTGCGTGCCCCGTCGATCCAGGAACTGTTCCTGCCGCAGACCGGCACCAGCAGCTTCGCCTCCGACCCGTGTGACGCCAACGAGGTGGACGGCGGCCCGAACCCCGCCATTCGCCGCGCCAACTGCGTCTCGGGCGGTGGCGGACTGCCGGCCATCCCGGACCCGGACAACTTCACGTCCGGTGTCGTCAATGCCAGCGTCAATGGCATCCAGGGTGGCAACCTCGCGCTGCTGAACGAGACGGCCGACGCCTACTCCTTCGGTGTCATCTTCCGGCCGCGCTGGGTCGAAGGCCTGATGGTCTCGGTCGACTACGTCGACTTCGACATCCAGGACGCCATCGAGTCGTTCTCGCTGACGCAGGTCATGCGCGGCTGCTACGACTCGCCGAGCTTCCCGAACACGCTGTGCGGGCAGTTCACGCGTGAGGCCGACGGCCAGCTGCCGTCCAACGACGCGTTCCAGGTGGGCTTCGTCAACGCCGGCCAGCGGACCTTCAAGGCCTGGCAGATGAACATCCTCTACTCGACAGCGCTCTGGAACGGCCAGCTCGACATCAGCGGCAACGTGCTGAACACGAAGGAAGACAAGACCATCGTGCTCGGCGCGCCGGACGAGGACGCCGGCGAGATCACCAGCCCGGACTGGCAGGCCAACATGACGTTCCGCTACTCCACGGATCGCTGGTCGGCCATGCTGCAGCCGAGAATGCTGGGCGGCGGCGTGCGCTCGCTGGACGACGCACCGAACCGCTTCCCGCACAACGGCGAAGGCACGGTGATGCTCTACAACGGCGCATTCCAGTATGACCTCACCGACGATATCGGCCTGCAGTTCAACATCAACAACATCACCGATGAATTGCCGTCGAGAAAGGTCATCGCCTGGGGCCTCGACCACCTGTACGACAACACCGGTCGTTACTACCGCGTCGGCTTCACCTGGCAGATGATGTAGTTCGCCCAACAAAAAGGGGTCAGAGCCCAAAACGAAGAAAAGTGCCAGAGCGGTTCAGCTCTGGCACTTTTCTTCGTTTTGGGCTCTGACCCCTTTTTGTTGGCTTATACCGTGGAATGTTTAACTTGCGGTATAAATTATGCGATAATCTGCCGGACTTTGGGCCTAATTCTTGACCTGCTTCACTTTTTTAACAAGGAAAACAATTGGTTACTCTTATACCGCATAACTATTAATTTGCGGTATAATTTGTGCACGTTATGGACGAAATTCATCACCTTCCGGCCAGCCTGACCGTGCAGTACAGCGAGCTGCTGCAGAACTGCGTGCACCCGATTTCGGACGGCTCCAACATTTCCTTCAAGCACAAGACCATTCGCGGCAAACGCTACTGGTACCTGTATATCAGCATCGGCAGCCGACGCACGGAGCACTACCTCGGCGAGGAAAGCACCGAGCTGCTCGACAAGATCGACGACGAGAAAGGCAAGTGGTCGTCGAACGAGGACGACCGCGACCTGCGCGCGCGCCTGGTCGCCATGCTCATCGGTGGCGGCATGTCGGCGCTCGGCAAAGAGGAAGGCAAGGTCATCGCGCTCCTCGAGAGAAACGGCGTCTTTCTCGCAGGCGCCGCCCTCGTCGGAACGATGGCGTTCCGCGCCTACGCCAACATGCTCGGCGTAAGTTGGCCGGACAATATCGGCACGCAGGACATCGACCTGGCCGCCGACAACCGCTACGCGCTCGCGTTGCCGCGCGGCAAGATCAACCTCGGCCAGCTCATCCTGGACAGTGGCATGGGTTTTTTTGAAGTACCCGCACTGGGCCGCGAGCAGCCGTCCACGTCTTACAAGATCCGCAACCGGGAACTCATTGTTGACGTACTTGCGCCGATGCGGGGTCGCGAGACTGCCCGGCCCGTCCACCTCGAGGCATTCGATACCTACGCATCGCCGCTGCGGCACCTCGACTACCTGCTGGAGGAAGTTCAGCCCGCTGTTCTGCTGTATGGCCACGGCATCATGATCAATGTACCGACCCCTGGCCGGTTTGCCATTCACAAGTGCGTCATCAGCCAGAAACGCCCCGCGGCACAAGCAGCAAAATCTCTAAAGGACCGAAGCCAGGCAGAGCAGGTGTTCACCGTCTTGCTGCAGGATCGACCGGCCGACATCACACTTGCCCATGACGCGGCCAAATCCCAGGGGAACAAGTTCCTGGATCACTTTGACGCCGGACTGGACCTGCTCGACCCGGCCATCACTGCCGCCGTCCGCGACCTGCTTTAACCAACAAATCAACATAAAGGGGTCAGAGCCCTTTCCGAAGGAAACTGCCAGAGCCATGTTGCACACGAAAAGGGCTCTGACCCCTTTTTGTTGGTTCTTATTTCGCTAGACTACGCCGATGTTTTTGCCTCTCCTTGGCGCCGTTATCGGCGCATCTCTCGGCGGCTGGGTCGGGTTTCTCGTTGGCGGTTACGCCGGCTACCTAGCCGGCATCGCGCTGCGGCGTTTTGTCATCGGCGGGCTGCAGGTCGCGCAGTCGCAGATGATCGAGTCCACGTTCTCGATCATGGGTGCGCTGTGCAAGGCCGACTCGGTGGTCACGCGCGACGAGATCAACGCCGTCGAGCGCGTCTTCGTGTTGTTCAACCTCGGCCCCGAGCAGAAGCGAAAGGCCAAAGACGCTTTCAACCGCGGCAAGCAGCCCGATTTCGATCTCGATGCCGCCGTCGATACCTTTGGCGCCGTCACGCGTGGCCGCGGTCCGGTCCTGCAGCTGTTCCTGCAGGTGCAGTGCATGGCCATTGCAGCCGACGGGTCGATTCATCCCAAAGAGCACGCGATGCTGGTGCGCATCGCCACCCGGCTCGGGCTCTCGGAAGCCGACGTATTGCAACTGGAGGCCCTGCTGCGCGCCGCCACCGGCCGTCAAGGGTCGGCGCCCGGAGCACCGCCGCCGCAGGACCGCCTGGCCGACGCCTATGCGGCGCTCGGCATCACCGCAGAGGCGACCGGCGCCGAGGTCAAACGCGCCTACCGCAAACTCATCAGCCAGAATCACCCCGACAAGCTCGCCTCGCGCGGCCTGCCTGAAAGCATGCGCCAGGTCGCCGAAGAACGTTCCCGCGAGATCAACGCCGCCTACGACCTGATCAAAGACGCTCGCAGTGACGTCAAGTGAGCAAGTCCGTGCAGCTCACTCGACCCGCGTAATCCAGCCCTCGCGCTCCAGCCGCCGCATCTGCGTCACGATCCAGCGCTGCCGTTCGCGCACATAGTCCGACGGGCTGTTCACGCGCAGACGCACCGGGTTCGGCAACACCGCCGCCAGCAGTGCAGACTGCTCGAAGCTGAAGCCCGCCGGCGTGCGGCCGAAGTACTCGCGCCCGGCGGCACCCACACCGTAGATGCCGGGCCCGAACTGGGCGATGTTCAGGTAGATCTCGAGGATGCGCTGCTTTGACAGGCAGGTTTCGAGCACGACGGTGAACCACGCCTCGAGCCCCTTGCGAACAAAACTCCGCCCGGACCACAAGTACAGATTCTTGGCCGTTTGCTGG
>JAUIDP010000011.1 GCA_030429005.1 Gammaproteobacteria bacterium
CAATAAGCTGGCGACTCTGCTAATTGCCTTCGTTTTTTTTTGGGGCCACATTTCAGCTTTTGCAAGTGACCCGCCTACCGCGTGGTCAAAGCGGTGGGACGCGAATGTTTGGAATAATTACTGTGAGCTCAAGCTTGATTACGAAATTCCATTTCGAAAGCACGTCGAACGACGAGGGTTTCTGGCGAATACGGGTTACGACAAAGCATTCGTACGCTTCACCGCGATGACCGGAACGCACTATGGCCTATACCCTGAAGCGGAGCTTTCCAGGATTAAGTTTCAGCTCTCTGTATATGGCGAGAACGGTGAACTGCCACCTCCAATTGACCGAGTCGCATCCGCAAAAATAGGTGATTTCGAGCTTCACCAGCCGAATGATGCCAAATACGGGATACACACCTTTTTGTTGGATGAGGAAGCGACATCGACGTTACTCGACATATTCCGGGCGAATGAGCGCGTGGATGTGGTTGTCCGACTCGCAAGTGGTGACGAAAGGGTGTCGACTATCTATCCGTCTGGTGACCGGGATTTTCACGTCTGGGAAGCCATGTTTAATACGTGCATCGACAAAAACATAGCGCGCTGATGATTCGTTTTGAACAACTGCATTGGGCCGGCCGCCGTAGTTAGTCTGGGTAGTTGTTGTGAGTCCGGTATGCTATCGGAAGCCGTCGGCCGAGCGTTTCACGATATAATCTCTACCTCCGACCCGAAGGAGACAGTCGGCTTGAAGTGGTTTTCATTGATTGCTGCTACGATCCTCCCCACAGGTTGTGCGTCCCAAATTGCAGAAACGGACTGCGAACTCGATCCTTCCGAACTCGAAGTGCTCCAAAGTCGAGCCATTCTATTCTTGGATTCGAAGTGGCAACCGAGTGGGGCAAAGTGCGAAGAAATCACGGATTCCACGCAATACGTCCGCGGCTCTGGGTGCGGGATTTATGGCTTTCCTGCGGGTTCATCTAAGTCGGGTTGCCCTGATGCACTCGACGGTGATTACTACGTGATTTTCGATCCCGAATCACTTCAGCCAAGCGGGGTTGTGCTGATTGCGCATTGAGCGCGACCGGCCGCCTGTGGCCGACTGCCGCAATCGACCAGGAAGAATCCAAAAGGTCTGGTATGCTCTCGGAAGCCGCCGGCTCGTCGTTTGACGATATAATCGCAGCCTCTGACCCTTCTCCGCCGATCGCAAGTCCTGACTTTCGATATGGAAAAAGCCTTCGCAAAAGAGACGTTCAAGGCATGGTTTGAAGCCAATCAATCAACGCTTGCGGAATTCGTTCACTCGAAAGACATCGATTCAAAAAGCGGTCGTGCTGCATGGGCTTCGATCCACCTGCCAAGTCATACCGTAGGAATCAGCGCATGGGATCATGAAAACAAGCTCGAAGTAATAATGATCGATACCGCGACAGAAGAGAGCAAGGTAGAAGACCGTGCTTACTCCAGCCGCGAGAAGCTTCAGGCTCGTCTTGATGCACTTTTGCAGCAACTACTCGGCATGCGCGAATGACTGGTTGTGGCCGTTTTCTGCCCGCAACAGTTTGCGCACCGAACGTCTGCTGCCGAAGCAAGCAGCCCTACAGATTGTCGGATTCGAAATAGTGAATATTGAATGTCCGGATACCTCGCGAAAGCAGCATATCGAGGGTGGTACACTGACGGTCTGTTGATGACCCAATCCAGCTGTTGGTCAACGAGACTTTATCCCTACAAATGAAACGTGAAATACCTAAGCAGCTTGTTGTCCTTGCCGGAATAAGTGCATGTGTCTCCCTTGTTCTGGTTGTGATCGGTATTCTTGTACTTGCGGGTATGCAGAGTCCGACGCAAGGAATGACTTATGGGTTCACACCCGAAATGCTCTCGAACCCGGTGTTTGTTGAACATCATGTCAAAGCGTTCGGGTGGTTGTTTGCCGCAGGTTATCTGTCGGGCTTGATCATGATGTGGTTCGATCATCGTCGCTCTGTGCATTCAGACTGATCTGTCGAATGGCTGGTTGTGGCCGAAAGCACCAGTCAAGACCATTCTAGTCTCGAGTTAACTGTTGTGAGGTTGGCTAAGCGATGAAAAGACTCATAGTCGCCGTGTTTTCGTTCTGGCCACTTGCTGGGATGTGCGATCTTTCCGATGAAGACCCTAATGTCTTGTGCAAGCTATTGGAGCCATACGGAATTTTTCTTACAGAATATGAGATTCCTAATGAAGAGCTACGGCCATTTTGTTTTGTGCGGAGCCAACCAACCTCAGCAAACGAAGACGGCTACGAATACTCATACCGGGTGATTTCTCATTTCAAAGAAGACTATCCAGATAGTTTATTCCTTCAGTTGAGTGGTACACCGTCGCAAATTCTTGGGCAAGAACCACATGCTCGGTACATGAAGATGGCGGCAGTTATTCTGTCTAGTATTTATTCGCAGGAAGTCGTCGACGAGATCGTACTGGCAATTGAATCAATATCGCCGGGATTCAATCGTCACATGAAAGTAGAAGGGTTAGGTATTCAGTTGCGAGCAATCGACTACTCGCAGAGATCTGCCAATATGGAATGGCTTGAGATTCGATTTGACGTTCGTAACACATGCTACCTTGCAGAGCTTTCTGATCACCAGACGAAATGCTTGGCTGAACGCAAAGGTTCGCTTTCTGAATAGCATGATTGCATGTTCTGAACGACCGCTTGTGCCTGCGGATTCAACCGGTCGTTGCAACACATTCAGCAAATTTCTCTGCCGGTGAATAGAATTGTAACGTCTCTTGAGAGAGTCTACGTGTTGCAACCACCGATTGAATCCGCAGCCGAAAGCGGCCGGCGGTCGGGACTGATGTAGAATAACGGCTTGTGACCCGAAACGGTCATCCGATAATCGCTGTTTCTATGTCGAGTTCCCGCGATCAAATGGACAGTTAAATTGTATGAGCCCCTGAGTGACCTGTACTGTGATATTGCGAGCGAGTCAATCGAAGCGCTTGGCCTAGTGCGAGCACCACCACGGGAGAACTCAAGAAGTCATCTTGGCTCAGAAGGACTTCTTTTCAGCTGTACACCTTGTTTGTTTTTACACTTGAGCCTTGACCCTATTGACTCAGGCGCGGCAACGATGAGATTTGGGAGAAGGTGGCTGGGGCACGACGGCTGGTGGACGTTGTCGACCGCTTATCATGTCGTCGCGAACCAATTCGACGTCGAATTTCCCCAATTCCACAAGCTTCGCCCCGGAAAAAGAAATCTGGTTGAAGATTTCACGTACTTAGCCGGTGACATCGAGAACACACTTCCAACAATTCAATCGAAAATTACGGAGCGTGACCTGATCAATCTTGAGGCGGGAAGATTTGGTGCAAGAGAAATGGCCATAAGGAGGTATGGCACTGCCTTTGCGAGTCGGGTCACAATTAAAACCTGAAACAACATGGCTCAGCGAATATTGGAACTTCGCACGACGTCCGGTTCTGGCCGGTTGAAGTCACCCAAGAACATAGACGTACAATGGCTCATCAATAGCGCAAAGCAGACGGTCAGTTCCTCTTGAAAAGAGTAGCCTACTTGTTGGTTCTCCTTGCCCCGCTCACCGGCTTTGCGGCTCCAGATACGAAGTTCGATGGCGCTTACACCTGGGGCCACGAAGTCAATACATTCCAGTCTTGTGGTGACAGCCAAGTCTACTGGGTCTCAGCGTCGGCCCCGGTGCTCGATCAACTCAAGTCATACCATGACTCCGTACCAGGAGCCCCTTATCGTTCGATCTACGTTTCGATTCGGGGCGAATACCTGGACGAGGAACTTGATGGATTTGCGGCCCAGTACGATGGATTGATTCAAGTTCGTGAGGTGTTGAGTTGGGACCCTGATGTGCCACTTGAGTGTGCGGCTAATTCCACAGTGCAGTGCGACTGGACCTCTAGTTTCCCGATCCCCAACGAGGAAAAACTTGAGTTCCAAGAATGCAGAACCGCGAATCGACTCAGGATTGGCGGGATCGAGGTCCAAGCGACCATTGAGTTCGACATCGTTCATTCCCACTATCCAGAGGGAAACTCGATTTGGAGTAGGCACTCGTCGGACGGAAAGACCGCTGTTGTCTGGATTGAGAATGAGAATCGCGAGAGAAATGCGTGGGTTATTGATCCGCAAGCGGGGGAAGTGCTTCTCTTCACCGATCGTTCGGAGGGGCACCATTTCAATGTCGAATTCGACAACAACGATCGTTTCCGGATAGTTCACGCCGGTATGGGGTACAGAGCCGACGATGTGTACGAGCGAGTCGACGGTCTTTGGACGCACACTGGCCGCGACAAAGTCGACGTAGAGTGATGAGTGTGAATGGCTGGTTCTGGCCGGTAGCACTCATTCGCCTGGATGCGAACTGAACTTCTGCTTTACCCGGATAAGCTGCCTGTAAATCGGTGTTAGACTCGACGTCTGTAGATGACCCGAACCGGACGGACACGAAAAAGCAAGTTACTATCATGCGCGTATTCGGCTGCATATTTATATGTTACGTGCTGCAGGCGTGCGCCGGCCACACACCGTATTCAAGCAAGCCATGTGGCGACGGTGTGAGTTTCTCTCGTGGAGTGGAACTGACGGTGAGCCGAGTCGAGCTTCATTCTGACGTTACCCCTCCTTATCTATATCTATTTGAGGGCCAGTACATCATCAAGGTGAGACCGGACGACGTCGCTGATTTTCTGAGCGACGAGCCCCAACTCGGTGATTATCAGGCCCTACATCAAGCAGTTGCGGAGGACCTGCCTTTACAAGACAACACCGACGTTAAGAAATACGCATTGGAAGAACCGAGACTTCTACGGACGATGAAGGAAGCCGTTGCTGGTGTGATTGAGTCGGGCAGAGCATCCATAGTCGATACCTACGGTGGAGAGTCTGGAGAAGCCCTTGAGGAAATTTCCCGCGTTCATATCGAAAGTTGTGGCGAAAGCCGTTACTTCTGTCGGAGCGAACAACACTTGGTCCTATTTGTACCGGACAGTATTTGCTGACGGCGATCTGACCGGCCGGTACTGGCCGTAAGCAGATAGTCGCCAGGTTTGGGCTACAATGGCAGGTATTGATCCAATTCCGCCCCTCGAAATTTCTAAGGCATGCTAAGGAATGGCGCAAACCGAAGAACGAGCATTCAGCCTCAAACGAGTAATGGGGCAATTGTTGCCAATATTCATTGCAAGTGTTGTATCGGTATTCGGGCTGCTGTTTCAGCAAATGTGGACGCACGCTCGGGGCTTTGACGGCTATGCGTTCGAGTATTGGGCACCACGAGCGCTTGGTGTGGTCTTGGTGACGACATTGCTCGGCTCAGCATTAATAAACAGAGGCTGGAAAGCGCGTTGTACGTTCGGATTCTTTGGAGGGCTGTTCGTCAGTTTCTTCTACATTTGGATCACAAACTGAGCGGCTGGATTTGGCCGTAAGCGGAAGTCATGCGACTCTGAGTTATAATTTCCGCTATTGACCCAATTTAGCCGGTCGGCTAATGGCCTACAAAGGCAACTTTCGCATTGAAAATCCCGCCAGACATAGAGTGGTACGTTCGCCGCAACTTTGAGGAGCCGGAAGCCACCGATGCACTTCGTCTATTGGAAGGGGCTGTCCTTCATGATGGCCGCCTACCGGAGGACCGTATGCTGCGTTGTGCATTGGCCGCTAGCGATAACTCCCTCAAGAGCCTCGAGTATCACGTTGCCGGCCTGGTCATCGACTATCGGGATGTAATTCTGGCTGGGGAATACTATCGAAAAAACGGGGAGTTCGTTCAGGTAAGAGATCTGTCCAAACCGTTTGATCTCGATGTGCTGTGAGCGACTGCATTTGGCCGTAAAGCGAAACTCTCAATAGGGTGGAATTAGTTTCTGCTTTGCGCTCGAAAGCGGCCGGTTGCTTGGTTCGCGCTATAATTACCGCCCGTGATCCGAAAGAGCCGATTGCGAATTAACGGGGGAGCCTCGACCATCAGAGAATTAGTGGCTACATGGAAGAGAAAACCTAGATCTATGGGCGGCTGGAAGGTTTTTGTCGCAGTATGCCTGCTCACAGCACCCACTATTCACGCAGAATCCAAGGACGCTTATCTGATAATTCGATCATCCGTACTTCAAGAAGATCGTCGGCAGCCGACCTGGATATATTTATGTCGAGGACCCAGCGCCTGCTTGCACTATGACGCGAGGGGACCGATCACAAAGCTTAGACCGGCCACATATAGGCTTGAACATATTGACTTTGACGTGGATACCGACTCGTTCGTAGGCACACAGTATAACGACGATACTTCTCATTTTACGATCGAAGCCGGTGGAATCTACTTTTTCGGTCATATTCAGCTGGATCGTAGAGGTAAGGGTCAATACAGAACGACCTTAATAATGGACAAGGACTTAGCGCAAGACGCTTGTGCTGCAAATCCGGACATTTTCGAGCGATTTCCTGTGATAAACATTCACAATGGCGATAAGTTTAGGCTTAATTGTATGAGCGACGAACCTTAGCTTTGCACTGATCGGCGGCTCCTGGCCGGGTGCAGAAACTTCCCACGGTGCGGGCTGATCGGCTGCTTTGCGTTCGGAAGCCGCCAGCCAGTCAAATCACGATATAATCTCCGCCTCTGACCCAAACCGGACATACGTCATGGATGATCGTATCCGAGATTTGTAGCATTCAAGCACGACTCAACAAGGCTTTGATTATGAGAATCTCGTGCTCGACACTGACCTTCCTCGCTCTGGCTCTGCTGCACTCGGCGGTCTTGGCACAAACGTCCACCTACGAGAACCCTGTTGACGGCAAAGAGTACACGGCAGACTGGGAGACGTACGAGCCAGAAACGCCAAAGAACGACTTCGATGCACGAGTGGCCATCGAAAACGTTAGGCTTCTTACATCGCAAGAGGACTTGGCCAAGCGCATAACTGTCGAGTCATTGGCCACTTACATCGAAAGTCTCGAAGCCGATTTGCTTGGATTGGCCGTAGGCTCCGACGATTCTGGAAAGGTATTGCTGCAAGTTGAATTGGGGCCGGAGCAGGCTCCTGTGCATCAACTTGCCTACGAAGGATCAGTGTCGACAGATCTGCTGCAGGCGTACTACGAGAGAATATCCGAACGCAAAGAAGTGCCCACTGTGCTTGGAGTAGTCTCTTTTCAGCTGTTCATGGTGGTCAGAGACCAATCCGGCGAAAAGGTCGATCAGCACCCAGAATGACCTGCGCAGTAGGGGGCCGCTTGTGGCCGTCTCCTGCCTGACAGTCCCCCGCGTCGCTAGCCGTTCGAGCGACCGCTACCTGCAACAGCCGACGTTACCGCGGAAACATATTTTTGAACTTGGCCAAAATTCCTCCACGTGGAGCCATTCCTCGAATCTACATTAAGTATCGCGCCTACTGCGCCTCCACGTGGAAGAATGTTGAGCGAGTCGGAAAAACTGAGTCGAGCTTGCCAAGTTTAAATCCTGTTACCCGTTCGATGCCTTCAACAACGAATCTTCTTGTTGCCAGGATCGTACAGCGGCTTCAACGAAGCGTCCGCCGATACCCTGACGCCTGCGACTTCGATCTCGTAGTCGCCGTCGAGCACATCTTCCGACGTCACTTCTTCGCTCAAGTGCACGTAGCCGAGACCGATGCAGGCACCCAGCGTATGCCCATAAGCACCCGACGTGATGTGTCCGACGATTTCGCCGTCACGCCAGATTGGTTCGTTGTGGTAGAGCAGGGGCTCGGGGTCGCGCAGCTGGAATTGCAGCAGGCGTTTCGGCGGACCCGCTGTCTTCTGTTCCAGTAATGCTTCGCGGCCAGTAAAACCTCCGGGTTTGTCGAATTTCACGGCGAATCCGAGACCCGCCTCGAGCGGCGTATCTTCGTCGGTGATGTCGTGGCTCCAGTGCCGGTAGCCTTTCTCCATGCGCAGAGAATTCAGCGCGTGGTAGCCCGCATGTACGAGTCCGAACTGGTCGCCGGCTGCGACGATCTCGTCGTAGATGCCGAGCATGAATTCCGTCGGGATGTACAGCTCCCAACCGAGCTCGCCAACGAACGTGATGCGCGATGCGCGCACGTAGCCGAAGCCCAGTTCAATCTCCTGGCTGGTCGCAAATGGAAACGCCGCGTGACTCATGTCGGCGGGCGTCAGCGACTGCAGCAGATGCCGCGATTTCGGCCCCATCAGCGAGATGACGCCCATCGATGACGTCACATCGGTCAGCACGCAGTGGCTGTCCGCCGGAATGTGCTTTTTCAGCCAGGCGAAATCGCGCGTTTGCGTCTCGGCGGCAGTCACAATCAGGTAGGCATTCTCATCCAGCCGCGTGACCGTCAGGTCCGCTTCGATGCCGCCGCGATCATTCAGCCACTGCGTGTAAACCAGCCGGCCGGGTGCCACGTCAACATCGTTGGCGCAAACCTGGTTCAGGGCGGCCATTGCGTCGCGGCCTTCGAGACGAAATTTGGCGAACGATGACTGGTCGTACAGCGCGACAGCCTCGCGCGTGGCCCGGTGCTCCGCGGCGGAATACTCAAACCAGTTCTGCCGGCCGTAACTGTATTCGTACTTCGGCTCGACACCTTCCGGCGCGTACCAGTTGGGCCGCTCCCAGCCGAAAGCTTCGCCGTGACACGCCCCGCGCGCTGCAACCCGGTCGTGGATCGCCGACCTGCGCACACCGCGCGCGGTCTCGTACTGGCGGTACGGCCAGTGCGTGGCGTACAGCAGGCCAAGGCTCTCGCTGACGCGGGTCCGCAGGTACTTGCGGTTGCCCTGGAAGCGCATGTTGCGCCGCACATCGACTTCCCAAAGGTCAACCGGTGGGTACCCATCACGCATCCACTCGGCCATGACCTTGCCGATGCCACCGGCGGACTGCAGCCCGATCGAGTTCAGGCCGGCCGAGACAAAGCAGTTCTTGAGTTCCGGCGCTTCGCCAAGGTGGTAGCGCACATCCGGCGTGAAACTTTCCGGGCCACAGAAAAATTTCTGGATGCCGGCATCCTGCAGTGCGGGAATTCGTTCCATCGCGTCATGCAATACCGGTTCGAAGTGATCGAAGTCACCTGCGATCTCATCGAAGCAAAAGTCGTTGGCAATGCCGTCCATGCCCCAGGGTTTTGCCGACGGTTCGAACGCGCCGACGAGCAACTTGCCGGCGTCGTACTTGTAGTAGGTGCAGGCATCGTAGTCGCGCAGCACCGGCAAGGCAGGGTCCAGCCCTTCGACCGACTCGAATAGCGCGTAGTAATGTTCGCAGGCGTGCAACGGCAGGTTGACGCCAACGCTGGCCGCGAGGTCGCGCGACCACATGCCGCCACAAATCACGACGTAGTCTGCGGCGATGTCGCCGCTGGCTGTTGATACGCCGGTCACTCTGGCGCCGTCGTGGAGGATCTTCGTCACCAGAGTGTTCTGGAAGATCTGCGCGCCATTGCTGCGGGCACCTTTCGCCAGTGCCTGGCTGATATCGACAGCATTGGCGTAGCCGTCCGATGGAATGTGAATGCCGCCGAGCACATCGCTGCTGTTGATCAGCGGATAACGCTCGACGATCTCATCGACATCGACGACATTGACTTCGAGATCGAACACCTTGGCCATCGATGCGCTGCGCTTCAATTCCTCGAAGCGTTCGGTATTCGTCGCAATCGATATCGAGCCGCATTGCCGGTAGCCGGTTGCCTGTCCGGTTTCCTCTTCGAGGCCGCGGTACAACTCGCTCGTGTACTTGGCAAGCTTGGTCATGTTGATGGAGGTGCGCAGCTGGCCGACGAGGCCGGCCGCGTGCCACGTCGTGCCGCTCGTCAGCTGTTGGCGTTCAAGCAAGACGACATCGCTCCAGCCGAGCTTCGCCAGGTGGTAGGCAATCGAACAACCAATCACGCCACCGCCGATGACGATGACATTTGCCTGCTTCGGAAGATCCGCCATAGGTCAGGCTCGCAGCTTTTCGTTATTCGGGTCATAGGCGGGCTTGGACAGCAGTTCGATGGCGCGCGTTTCGCCAAGCAAGCGAACCTGCAACGGCGTGCCGGGCTTCGACAAGCCAGGCGGCACATAGCCGAAGCCGAGACTCTTGCCGGTGGCATGACCGAATCCGCCTGATGTCGTCAGGCCGACAACTGCGTCGCCAGAGTAGATCGGTTCGTTGCCGCGTACGTCCGAGTCACTCGCGTCAACCTCGAAGTAAACGAGTTGCAAGGTTCGTTCAGCGTCACTTTGTGCGATCGTTGCCGCTTTGCCGACAAACTCGTCCTTGTCCAGCTTCAGGAAACGCTCCATGTCCGCATCGATCATTGTCACTTCGTTAGTCAGCTCGGCGCCCCAGCCGCGATAGGCTTTTTCGATGCGCAGGCTGTTCACGGCATATAGCCCGAAGTCGGCGATGCCGTACTGTTTGCCGACTTGCTGGATTGCCGCATAGATACCGGGCAGGTCGGCCATTCTCGGGTGCAGCTCCCAGCCGAGTTCACCAACGTAATTGACGCGCAGCGCTCGCACCGGTTGTCCGGCAACCTCGATCTCCTGCCCGGTCAGCCAACGGAAGGCATCGTTCGACAGGTCGGCATCCGTCAGTTCGCTGAGCACGGCCCGCGACTTCGGACCGGCCAGCACGAGCACGCCACGATCATCCGTGACATTTCTGATCTCGACATCCTCACTGTCGCGGCGTTCCTGCCGCAGGTGATCGAGGTCGCGCAATTCGGCGCCCGCTGCCGACAGCAGGTAAAAACGGTCTGCGGCGAGGCGCGTAATCGTCACCTCACCGAGAATGCGCCCGTTCTGCGACAAGATGTGCGCCAGCACGATGCCGCCGTCCTTCGCCGGCATGCGATTGGCACACAAACGATTCAGGAATGACTCGGCATCCGGGCCGGTCACGTCGTACTTGGCAAATCCGCTCAGGTCCAGCACACCGACTCGTTCGCGCACGGCCAGGCACTCGTCGCGCACGACCTCGAAGACATTGTTGTGCCGGTAGCTGTAGTTCTCCTCGCGGCCGTCGAGTGAATACCATTTCGGCCGTTCCCAGCCGAACGTCTCGGTGAAGACGGCGCCCTTGTCTTGTAGCGTCTCGTAGAGCGGGCTGGTTCGTTGCGGCCTGCCAGCGGGCAGTTCCTCGCCCGGTAACGGCGTGGCATAGGTCATGCGGTAATCCTGGAAGCCCTTCGCGCGCGCATAGTCGGCATCCGCGTAGACGCCAAGGCGGCGCGGATCGAAACCGGTCATGTTGATTTCCGCATCGCCGTGCAGCATCCACTGCGCAAGATACTTGCCGCAACCGGCGCCCTGGGCGATGCCGAAAGAGGAGCCACAACACAACCAGAAATTCCGGATGCCGGCGACAGGACCGAGATAGGGTGGCCCGTCCGGCGGATGCGGAATGGCGCCATTGACGATGCGCTTGATGCCCGCGTCTTCAATAATCGGCAGGCGCTCCATCGCGTAGCCCAGCCACGGCATCAGCCGTTCGAGGTCATCGGGGAACAACTCGCTGTCAGAGCTCCATTCCGGGTAACCGCGTGGCGCCCAGGCCTCGGTCATCTGCTTGCCTTCGTAGATGCCGACGAGCCCCGACTTCTGTTCCTGGCGGATGTAGGATGACGCACGTGGATCGCGAATGACCGGCAGTTCCTCGTCCCGCGCTTCGAACTCGGGTACGTTTCCGGTCACGACGTAGTGGTGCTCCATGTTCACCAGCGGCATGTCGCTGCCGACCATCTTCGAAACCTCACGGGCGAAACAGCCGCCGGCATTGACCACGACCTGCGCGACTACGGTGCCTTTTTCGGTCACGACTTCCCACTCGCCGGACGGCAGCAAATTGATATCGATGACGCGGTTGTGGCGTTCTATCGAGGCACCCATGTTGGTGGCGCCGCGTGCCATCGCGTTCGTCAGGCCGGACGGGTCGGCATGGCCGTCGCCGGTAGTGTAGGCGCCGGCAATGACGTCACTGACGTCCAGCCAGGGCACGATCTTGCTGATTTCGCTGGGACTGATGATTTCCATGTCGAAGCCGACACTTCGGGAGATGCCGTGCAGGTATTTGAACCAGTCGAGATCCTGTTGTTCGCGCGCGAGGCGTATGCCGCCGCTGGCATGCCAGCTGACGTACTGTCCGGTCATTTCCTCGAGGCGCGGATACAGGTCGTTGCTGTAGGCGTGGATCTTGGCGAGGTTGTAGTTGCCAACGAGGCTGGGGCATTGGCCTGCGGCATGCCAGGTCGACCCTGACGTGAGTTCGCCTTTCTCAACCAGCAGCACATCGGTGCAGCCTTCCTCGGCCAGGTGATACAGCAGCCCGACGCCCATGATGCCGCCACCGACGATGACGATTTGCGCGTGCGTTTTGATGACGCTCTCCTAATCCTTACCCTGCTGCCGGACTATAGCGCGCAAACCGCCAAAGCTGGAATACCCGTCTTGTTGAGATGCGCGCTTTGATCTAAGCTCGGCTGATTCCGTACCGTGATCAAGAGCATGAGTTCGAAATCTCCTTATAAGAAAGTGCTCGAGTGGTGGCCGCCACCGTCCTAGCCTGTTCCGGGCCTTACCAGACACACCGCAGCAACCCGCTCAAGCAACCCGTCGCCAGCGTCACAGGGGGAAAGTACATGCCATTGGAAATGAACAGAGAGGTTTTTATAACCTGTCCGGTTACCGGGTCAGGAGGTACGCAGGACCGTTCGCCACACGTCCCGCGAAGCCCGAAAGAAATCGCCGACAGTGCCATCGAGGCGGCGAAAGCCGGTGCGGCAGTTGTGCACTGCCACGTGCGCGATCCGGAAAGCGGGAAAGCATCCCGGCGAGTCGACTACTACCGTGAAGTCACCGAACGCATCCGCGAGTCGGACACCGACGTCGTCATCAACCTGACCGCCGGCATGGGCGGAGACCTCGTCACAGGCCCGCCGGATTCGCCGTTACCGCTGGCCGATGGCACCGACATGGCGACCGCCGCCGAGCGTGTCGAGCACGTGGCCGAGTGCCTGCCGGAGATCTGCACGCTGGACTGCGGCACGATGAACTTCGCCGAAGCCGACTACGTCATGACCAATACGCCCGGCATGCTGCGCGAGATGGGGCGGATGATGACCGACCTCGATGTTCGCGTCGAAATCGAAGCCTTTGATACCGGTCATTTGTGGTTCGCGAAACAACTGGAGGAAGAGGGTGTCATCAAATCGCCGGTGCTCGTGCAGCTCTGCATGGGCATTCCCTGGGGTGCGCCAGATGATTTGCACACGTTCATGGCCATGGTCGCCAACGTACCGAAACACTGGACATTCTCGGCGTTCTCGCTGGGACGAAACGAAATGCCGTATGTTGCGGCGGCCGTGCTCGCTGGTGGCAATGTACGCGTCGGCCTCGAGGACAACCTGTATCTCGACAAGGGCGTGCTGGCAACCAACGCGCAGCTCGTAGAGCGCGCTCGCACGATCATAGAAAACATGGGCGCGAAGGTGATCGGCCCGGACGCCGTGCGCGAGAAGCTGCAGCTCACCAAACGCGCGCCGCGATGAAAGCCGCAATCGTCGGTGGCGGTGTCATCGGTGGCGGCTGGGCAGCACGATTCCTGTTGTACGGTTGGGATGTTGCCGTATTCGATCCCAGCCCGAAGATCGGCAGCCAGCTCGAAGCAATCCTGACCAATGCGGGCCGTTCATTGCCGGCACTGGCCGATGTGCCGATGCCGCCGCGTGGCAAGTTGTCACTGGTCGCCTCCATCGAGGATGCCGTTGCCGGTGCAGACTGGGTCCAGGAAAGCGTGCCGGAAGACCTCGCGATCAAGCACAAGGTCATCGCCGAGATCGAGGCGCATGCACCGGCACGGGCGATCCTCGGATCGTCGACGTCCGGGTTCAAACCCAGCCAGCTGCAGGAAGGCGCGCAGGAACCGGGCCGGATCCTCGTGGCGCATCCGTTCAACCCGGTCTACCTGTTGCCGTTGGTCGAAATCGTTGCCGGTGCCGGCGGAGACGTCGCAGCGCGCGATGCCGCCTGCGACATGCTGCGCTCGATCGGCATGGCGCCACTCATCGTACGCCAGGAAATCGATGCCCACATTGCCGACCGTTTCCTCGAGGCAGTCTGGCGCGAAGCACTGTGGCTGGTGAAAGACGATGTCGCGACGACCGAGGAGATCGACGATGCCATCCGTTACGGCTTCGGGCTGCGTTGGGCGCAGATGGGCATGTTCGAAACCTACCGCCTGGCAGGCGGCGAGGAAGGTATGGCGCATTTCATTCGCCAGTTCGGCCCGTGCCTGAGCTGGCCGTGGACGAAACTGATGGACGTGCCGGAACTCGACGAGGAACTGGTCGACAAGATCGCGTCGCAGTCCGACGCGCAGTCCGGGCAGTACAGCATTCGCGAACTGGAAGCAATTCGTGACCGCAACCTGGTCGGCATATTGCGCACGTTGAAGGAACGGAACTGGGGCGCTGGCAAACTGCTGAACGAAAGCGATGCCCGGCTCGCCGAAAGAGCCCGGTCGCCGGCGGGGACTGGCGATGCCGACGCGGCGCCGCTTCGGCTGCTGGAGTCGACGGTGCTGCCGGCCTGGATCGACTACAACGGGCACATGACCGAGTTTCGTTACGTGCAGGTATTCAGCGATTCGAGCGAAGTGCTGTTCCGCCGCGTCGGCATGCACGACGAGTACGTCGAGTCCGGGTTCAGCTATTACACGGCGGAAACCCACAACCAGTTCTACGACGAAGTTGGCGCCGACGAACCGTACTACACGACGGTGCAGGTACTGCTCGCTGACCCGAAGCGGCTGCATGTCTTCTTTCGCATGCATGCGGCGGCCGACGACCGCTTACTCGCGACGCTGGAAGCGATGTACCTGCACGTCGAGATGGCGTCCGGAAAAGTCGTCGCTGCGGCCGACGCGGCTACAGAGAAACTGATGGCGCTGGCCGAACTACATGCCGCGCTGGAGAAACCTGCATCGGCTGGCCGCTTTGTCGGCCAGCGCTAGACGAGGAAGGGTGTTATGGATTTTGCACTGACAGACGAACAACAGATGATCGTGGACACAGTCCGCAGCTTCGTCGAAAACGAGTTATATCCGCACGAGGAAGAGGTGGAGCGTACTGGCGTCGTGCCCCGGGAGCTCGGTGATGAAATCGCGCAAAAAGTTCGCGACATCGGGTTCTTCGCGCCGAACATCTCGACGGAGTTCGGCGGTGGCGGACTGAATACGCTGGAGTTCACGCTGCTCGAAAGGGAGCTCGGACGCGCATCGATGGCGCTGACCGTCTTCTTCGGCCGGCCATCCGGCATTCTCGAGGCCTGCGACGAGGCGCAACGCGAAAAATACCTGCTGCCGGTCGTGCGTGGCGAAAAAGTGGACGCGCTGGCGATGACCGAGCCGGATGCCGGCTCCGATGTACGCGGCATGAAATGTTCGGCAGTACAGGATGGGACCGACTGGATCCTGAACGGCACCAAGCATTTTATCAGCCATGCCGATCTCGCCGACTTCGTAATTGTCTTTGTTGCGACCGGTGAAGAGGAGTCCCCGCGCGGGATACGCAAAAAAATCAGCTGTTTCCTCGTCGACCGGGGCACTCCGGGTTTTGAAATACGCGAGGGCTATAACTCGGTGTCGCACCGCGGCTATCACAATTGCATATTGAACTTCGACAACTGCCGGCTGCCCAGGGAACAAATGCTCGGCGAGCCACACCGCGGCTTCGACCTGGCGAACGAATGGCTGTTCGCGACCCGGCTGACGGTGGCAGCCATGGCTGTCGGCCGCGCGCGACGCGCCATGGAAATCGTATTGCCGTATACCGTCGAGCGCCGGCAGTTCGGCCAGGCGATCGGCAAGTTCCAGGGCGTCTCGTTCAAGCTCGCTGACATGGTGACCGAAATAGACGCGGCCGACTGGCTGACGTTGTCAGCCGCCTGGCGTTACGACAACAAGCTGCCTTCCAACCGGGAGATTGCCAGTGCCAAGCTGTATGCGACCGAAATGCTGGCCCGGGTAACGGACGAATCACTGCAGATCTTCGGCGGCATGGGCCTGATGAGCGATCTGCCGCTGGAGCGGCTCTGGCGTGACGCACGGGTTGAAAGAATCTGGGAAGGGACGTCGGAAATCCAGCGACATATCATCAGCCGGGAACTGCTGCGACCACTAGAGAAATAGACGATGACGACAGAAGACGTAAACGTAAACATAGACGGCGGTGTCCTCGAAGTGACGATCGACCGGCCGAAGGCCAACGCCATCGACCGTGCGACGAGCATCCGGCTTGGCGAGATATTCTCGGAGTTTCGTGATAACCCGGACTTTCGTGTCGCGATCATCACCGGCGGCGGCGAAAAGTTTTTCTCCGCCGGCTGGGACCTGAAAGCGGCGGCCGGTGGCGAGGAAGTCGATGGCGACTACGGGGTCGGCGGTTTCGGCGGCATCCAGGAGCTGGAGGATTTCAACAAGCCGGTCATCTGCGCCGTAAACGGCATATGCTGCGGTGGCGGCTTCGAGATTGCCCTTTGTGCCGACATCATCATTGCGGCTGAGCACGCAACGTTTGCGTTGCCGGAAATTCGTTCGGGCACCGTCGCCGATGCTGCGTCGATCAAACTGCCCAAGCGCATTCCCTACCACATCGCGATGGAAATGCTGCTGACCGGGCGCTGGCTGGATGCGGCGGAAGGCAACCGCTGGGGGTTCGTCAACGAAGTGGTCGCTGCAGACAAGTTGCTGGAACGCGCCTGGGAGGTCGCTCGCCTGATCGAGTCGGGGCCGCCACTGGTTTATGCCGCTATCAAGGAGGTTGTGCGCGAAGCCGAAAACATGCAGTTCCTGCCGGCTTTGCAAAAGATTACCGGGCGAGAATTTGCCACGGTTGACACGCTGTACTCCAGCGAAGACCAGAAGGAGGGTGCACTGGCATTTGCCGAGAAGCGCGACCCGGTCTGGAAAGGCAAGTAACGCGGCAATGCTGAAAAAAGACGCGTTGCGACGGCTGTTGCAGCCAAAAACCGTTGCCGTTTTCGGCGGCGACAGCGCCGCGGCGGTGGTTCGCCAGTGCCAGGCGATCGACTATGCCGGCGACATCTGGGCGGTCAGTCCGACGCGATCCGAGCTCGCCGGCATTCCCTGCGTCGCGAATATTGACGAGCTTCCCGGCATCCCGGACGCAAGCTTCGTCGCGGCACCGCCGCAAGCCTCGTTGCAGATCATCGCCGAGCTGGCCGAACGTGGCGCCCCGGGCGCTGTCTGTTTCGCCTCGGGGTTTGCCGAGTCCGGCGCGGCTGGCGAGGCGTTGCAGGCAAAGCTTGGCGCGGCGGCTGGCGACATGGCCATCATCGGGCCGAATTGCCATGGCTACCTGAATTATCTCGACGGCGTCGCGTTATGGCCCGACGAACACGGTGGCCGGCGCTCCGAGCGTGGCGTGGCGCTGATCACGCAGAGCGGCAATATCGCGCTGAACCTGACCATGCAACAGCGCTCGGTGGATTTCGCCTACGTCATATCGGTCGGCAACAGCTCGACGCTGCAGTTGTACGACTATATCGACATGTTGCTCGACGACGAGCGCGTGTCGGCAATTGCCATTCACATGGAGGGCATTCGCGATATTCCCGGGTTTTCTGCAGCCGCGGTCCGTGCCCTGCGGAAGGGAGTACCCATTGTCGTCCTGAAGACCGGCCGCTCGTCACTGGGTGCCGAGATCACGCTGAGCCATACCGGCTCGCTGGCCGGTTCGGACCGCCTGTATTCCGCTTTGTTCAAGCGTCTTGGCATCGCCCGTTGCGACAGCGTGCCGCAGTTTCTCGAGACGATGAAGTTCCTGTCGCTGGTCGGAGCATTGCCTGGCAATACGCTGGGATCGATGAGCTGTTCGGGCGGCGAGGCGTCGCTGGTTGCCGACTGCGCAGACCGTCTCGGTATCGACATGCCGCCGATGACGACCGACTCTGTTGTGAGTCTGCAGGAGCTGCTGGGCCCCCGCGTCAAGGTGTCGAACCCGCTCGACTACCATCTCTACATCTGGGGCGACTATGCGCAACTGAATCGCTGTTTCGAGCAATTCCTCGGCAATGGTTATGGCTGCACCTTGCTGGTGCTGGACTATCCACCGCATGCGGGCGCAGACCAGCGCAACTGGATTACGACCGAGCGCGCACTGATCGATGCGGTCGCAGCCACCGGCCAGCGCGCCGTGGTGGTCGCATCCTTACCGGAAACATTGCCGGCGGATGTGCGCGAGCGCCTCGCGGAGGCGGGAATCGCACCGATGCAGGGGATCGAGGATTGCCTGTTTGCCGTCAGGGCTGCCATTGAAGTCGGGCAGCGGCAGGCAGCCGCACAGTCCGTGCAGGCTGTTCTTGCAGTACCTTCGACCACCGGCGATTTGCAGTCGCTCGATGAAGTCAGCAGCAAGGCCGCACTGGCTGAATTCGGGGTCACGGTGCCCGCGGGCAGGATGTGCGGCGCAGGGGAAACAGCGAGCGTTGCTTCCGAACTCGGTTTTCCGGTCGTGCTGAAGGCTGTGTCGGACCAGTTGGCGCACAAGAGCGAAGCTGGCGCCGTGGCGACAGGGCTGGCCGATGCGGCAGCGGTCCAGGCCGCGACGGACAGGATGGCCGGACGGTTCGATACCTTTCTCGTCGAGTCGATGATCGGGCCAACCGTGGCGGAACTGATTGTCGGTGTCAGCCGCGATGCATCGTTCGGCCTGTCATTGCTGCTTGGCAGAGGTGGCACCGAGGTCGAATTGCTCGACGATACGGTTTCTCTGTTGTTGCCGGTGTCCAGGGAAGACATTGCCGATGCAATTGCCACACTCAAGGTCGGGCAATTGCTGGACGGCTGGCGGGGTGGGCCAGCCGCGGATAAGGCGGCAGTCATCGATGCCGTGGCAGCGATCGCCGGCTACGCAATGGCTAACCAGGAGCGCTTGCAGGAGCTCGATGTCAACCCGTTGCTCGTGACGCCGGAAGCTGCGATCGCGGTCGATGCATTCATCCGTGTTATGTTGACGGCTGGGGAGAAGTAGAAAAACAACAATCTGTTATGCGTGAATCGTTCAAGCTGATCGACAACGGCACGTTCTTTGGCGCTCTTGCGCTGTTGCTGTTCGTTACTCTGCCACTTGTCATTTTTCCTGAACAGGGCGCGGCCTGGGTCGAGTTGGCCCGCAGCTTCGTCGTCGAGAATTTCGGCTTTCTGTACCTGGCGCTCGGTTTCGGCGCCGGCGTGTTCATGCTGTTCATCGCCTTCAGTGACATTGGCAAGATTTCGTTGGGACACCCGGACGAGAAGCCGGAGTTCAGAACAACGTCCTGGGCAGCGATGTTGTTCTGTGCCGGTATCGGCGCGTCCATACTGTACTGGGGCACGATTGAATGGGCCTACTATTTCCAGGCGCCGCCATTCCAGATCGAGCCGTACACTGCCGAGGCAGCGCGCTGGGCAGCCGCCTACGGAATCTTTCACTGGGGACCGCTGGCCTGGGCGCTGTACCTGATTCCGGCATTGCCGATTGCCTACTTCTACTACGTGCGGCACCGCCACGTCCTGAAAGTATCCGAAGCGTTGTTGCCGGTGCTGGGTGAGCGCAAAGCGCATGGCAACACGGGCCGTTTCATTGATGTCCTGTTTGTGTTCGGCATGCTGGGCGGCGGTGCAACGACGCTCGGACTTGCCGCGCCGCTGATCAACGAGGGCGCGCATGAACTGTTCGGTGCGCCGCGAGGTATCACGACGCAGATCATAGTCCTGGTCGTCTGCACCGCAATTTTCGGCGGCAGCGCCTATGCCGGGCTGAAAAAGGGTATCCAGAACCTGTCAATTATCAACATGTGGCTGGCACTCGGCCTGCTGGCTTTTGTTTTCGTTGTCGGGCCAACGGTATTCCTCGCCAACACCGGACTCGACTCACTCGGCCGCGTAATCAGCAACATCGTGCACATGGCGACATGGATTGAACCGTTCGGCGGTTTCGACAATTTCGAAGACACGCATTTCCCACAGGATTGGACCATTTTTTACTGGGCGTGGTGGCTGGCATTCGCACCAAGTGTTGGCCTGTTCATCGCCCGCATTTCCCGCGGACGCACGATCCGCGAGATGGTCATCGGCTCCATGTTCTTTGGCACACTGGGTTGCTTCCTGTTTTTCATGTGCCTCGGCAATTTCGGCCTCTACCTGCAACTGTCCGGTCAACTCGATGTGCTTGAAATTCTGAATGGCCAGAGCCCGACAGCTGCAATATTTGCGATTCTCGGGGAACTGCCGATGCGAGCACTCGTCATCGGCGTCTACACGTTGCTGGCAGTCATCTTTACTGCAACGACGTTCGACTCCATCTCCTACATTCTTGCCTCGGTTGTACAACGCGAGGTCGAGGACGAGCCGCTGCGCTGGAACCGCTTGTTCTGGGCGGCGGCCCTCAGTTTCATGCCGATCACGCTGTTGCTGTTGCAGGGTGGCGACGGGCTTGCGGTCCTGCAGACCGCGAGCATTGTCGGCGGCGCGCCGCTCCTGATCGTTGCGTTGCTGCTTTGCATCGCGATTGTCAGGATTGCGCGCTACGATATCCAGCGACAACCGTCGGTCAAGGTCGATGTCATTCATATCCAGATACTGGCGGATTCGGCGGCCCGGAAGGAGCCGGGTCAGCGAGGCGAAGATAGCGAAAAAATGTCCTGAACGAGGTCGCTTTTGGCCAGAAAGTGGTCGCAGCAGATCATGCATTGCGCTGAAAACTGGCACAAACTGGGCGAAATCAGGCCTTCCGGATACAGTCGTCAGGTACCCAAATGAGCAATGAGAATCGGCGGCGCAGGTCCGCTGGAAGAGAGGCACGCCGGGCTGCCCGGCAGAAGATGCAGGCTTCGTCTGCTGCGTTTATCGAGCGCAGGATTCCCTACTACGAACTGCTTTCCGACGAAGGCCTCGAACTCATCGAGCACAATGCCGAGACCGTGCTCGAAGAAATCGGTATTGAGTTCCACGATTTTCCGCGGGCGCTGCAACTGTTTAAAGATGCCGGCGCGGATGTCGACGGCGATCGGGTTCGATTCCCACGTGGCTTGTGCCGGTCCATAGTGCAGGCGTCTGCGCCGCGCGAGTACCGGCAGCACGCACGCAATCCCGAACGCAGCGTAATGATCGGCGGTGACCGGACGGTCCTGGTGCCGGCCTACGGTTCGCCATTTGTGCGCGACCTGGACAAGGGCCGACGCTACGCGACGCTGGAGGATTTCCGTAACTTCGTCAAGCTGGCCTACATGAGTCCCGGGTTGCACCATTCGGGCGGCACCGTCTGCGAGCCGGTCGATATACCGGTCAACAAACGTCACTTCGACATGGTGTACAGCCACCTGAAGTACAGCGACAAACCGTTTATGGGCTCGGTCACAGCGCCGGAACGCGCACAGGACACCGTCGACATGGCAAAGATCGTTTTCGGTGACGAATTCGTGCAGGAAAACACGGTCATCACCAGCCTGATCAACGCCAACTCGCCGATGACGTTCGATGCGACGATGCTGGGTGCGGCGACAGTTTATGCCGAGAACAACCAGGCAACGATGATCTCGCCGTTTCTGATTGCCGGTGCGATGTCGCCGGTTGCGGTGGCCGGCACGGCAACACAGATTCTCGCAGAGGCCCTGGCAGGCATGGCCTATGTGCAGCTCGTGCGGCCGGGTGCGCCGGTCATTTTCGGCACCTTCGCCGCTGCAGTGTCCATGCAGTCGGGTGCGCCAACGTTCGGCACGCCGGAACCAAGCATGATCGTATATACCGCCGCTGCACTGGCCAGGCGGCTGGGTGTGCCGTTCCGCAGTGGCGGTGGCTTGTGCGGGTCGAAGATTCCGGATGCGCAGGCGGCGTATGAGTCTGCCAATACGCTCGTGAATTCGGCTCTCGCCGGTGTCAATTTCATGTTGCACACGGCCGGTTGGCTGGAGGGCGGGCTGTCGATGGGTTACGAGAAGTTCATCCTCGACGCGGACCAGGCCAACATGATCGCGATCCTGCTCGGTGGCGTCGACCTGTCGGAAAATGGCCAGGCAATGGACGCGCTGCGCGAAGTCGGGCCCGGCTCACATTTCCTGGGTTCGGCACATACGCAGGCCAACTTTGAAACGGCGTTTTACCGTTCCCCGGTTGCCGACAACAACAGCTTCGAGCAATGGGAATCGGAAGGTTCGCTGGATGCCGCGCAGCGCGCAAACAGCATCTGGAAGCGCATGCTGAACGAGTACGAAGCGCCGCCGATGGACCCGGCGATCGACGAAGCGCTGGTCGAGTTTGTCGAGCGGCGAAAATCCGAATTCGCCGACCGGGACTACTGATGACGGACTCGATCCTGGTCATCGCTTGCGGCGCGCTCGTGCGCGAAATCACCGAGCTGAAGGAGCGCTATGGCTGGACGCACCTGGAGCTGAAATGCATGGATGCGAAGCTGCATATGCGCCCTGCGCTGATTCCGGGGCGACTGCGGAGCATGATTCGAAAGTACAAGGGCGATTACGACACGATCTTCGTCGCATATGCCGACTGCGGCACCTGCGGCGGCATCGACGAGGTGCTTGCCGAGGAGGATATCGAGCGCTTGCCAGGGGCGCATTGCTACCAGTTTTTCTCGGGCACACAAAAGTTTTCGGCATTGTCGGATGCCGAGCCAGGCACGTTTTATCTGACCGACTTCCTGGCACAGCATTTCGACCAGTTCGTCACCCGGCCGCTGAAGTTTGAAACGCACCCCGAGTTGCGTGACATGTACTTCGGCAATTACCGGCGCCTGGTATACCTCTCGCAGAAACAGGACCCGGCGCTGCTGCACGCAGCCGAAGATGCCGCCCGTAAGCTCGAGCTGGAGTTCGAACACGTCCATGTGGGTTACGGCGAGCTGGAAAGCGGGCTGGCCCGGGTAGCAGGGGGAGCGCATGGCGATTAAGAAGACGCTGATTTACTGGCGCGACATTCCGTCGCAGGTCATCCTGCAGCGCGGCCGCACACGCGAAAAAGCCATGCTGAGTGGCCGCTTCCAGGAAGCGATCGATCGTGCGGCAATGCGTGCTGGCAAGGGCAGCAGCGATGCCTACATGTCCGAGTGGGACCGCAGGACGTCACGCCTCGAGAGTGACGAGGAACTCGCCGTGCTGGCGGCGGCGGAAGTGGCGCGGCTGGAAGCCGAAATATCCGATGACCTGCTGACGCAACTGATTCGTCAGCATGGCAGGGCTGGCGGAGACTAGTCATGTACCGCATGCGGTCCTGGTCCGTGCGCAATGCGCGGTGGCTCAAATCGCTGTACCAGGGCGTCGAGTCGACACTGTTTTTCCTGCGGCCCGTGATTCAGAAAATCGGCTACGAGCGACTCGACAAACCGATGCTGGCGGTCGAAAAGATTACCAAGGGCTTCCTGCTGGACTCGCAGAACTGCGGCCAGTGCATCGCGGGATTCACCGGCCTGTCGTGCCCGATGAATTGTCCCAAGACGATGCGCAACGGCCCTTGCGGCGGTGTACGCGCCGATGGCAAGTGTGAGGTTAGCCCGGAGATGGACTGTGTCTGGGTGCAGGCCTGGGAGGGCAACAAGCGGCTGAAAGAAGCCGTATACCCGATCCAGAAACTGCAACCGGCGCTGGATAATCGCAAGATCGGAACGTCTGCCTGGTTACGCGAGGTGCGCAACCGTGAGGTTTGACGACGAACCGCTGATCCCCGGCGAAAACCTGCCGTTGCGCGAAGGTCACTCGTCGCCGGGCCGGCTGGAACGGGTGCTGCGCGCGGGGGCCTTCGCGGTAACGGCCGAGATCGCGCCGCCCGACTCGGCGGATCCCGAGGAAGTGTATGCGCGGGCGGCACTGTTCGACGGCGTCGTGGATGCGATGAACGCTACGGACGGTTCCGGCGCCAACTGTCACATGTCCAGTGTCGGCATGTGTTCGCTGCTGACGCGGCGAGGTTATGCAATGGTCATGCAGGTGTCGGCACGAGACCGGAATCGCATTGCGATCCAGGGCGATGTACTCGGAGCTGCTGCGATGGGTGTATCGAGCATCCTGTGCCTGACCGGCGACAGTGTCGGTGTCGGCGATCATCCGGAGGCGAAACCGGTATTCGACCTCGACTGTATGTCGATGCTGAACATGGTGCGCGGCATGCGAGACGATGAGCAGTTCCTGAGTGGCCGTAAACTGACCAGCCCCCCCAGGGTGTTTCTCGGTGCCGCAGCGAACCCATTCGGTGCGGCTGGCGAAGAAAATCGAAGCCGGTGTGCAGTTCGTGCAAACGCAGTACTGTTTCGATATCGACGTGTTTCGCAATTACATGCGGATCGCTCGCGACATGGGTCTGCATGAGAAAGCCTTCATCCTGGCAGGCGTCGGTCCGCTGGCATCGGCCCGTTCCGCGGAATGGATTCGCAGCAATGTGCCGGGCGTGCATATCCCGGACTCGATCGTCCGGCGACTGCGCGGCGCACAGGACCAGAAAGAAGAGGGCGTCAACATTTGTGTGGACATGATTCGTCAATTACAGGAGATTGACGGTGTCAGCGGCATCCACATCATGGCGTACCGGCAGGAAGCCAGTGTGGCCGGTATCGTCGAGCGCTCGGGCGTCCTGTCGGGCCGGGAAATGTGGCAGCCTGGCGTTCCGCGTGATGCCGACCCGGTCGCCATATAGCGAGCCATAACAACGAGACCAACCGGAGACTAGTGAAGATGACAGATACCCTGCTCAGTTCGGCAACGAAGGAAGTGCGCATCGGATTCGACCGACCGTTCGTCATTATCGGTGAGCGGATCAATCCGACCGGCCGCAAGATTCTTGCCGAGGAGATGAAGAACGGCGACTACAGCCGGGTCGTCTCCGACGCACTGGCCCAGGTCGAGGCGGGCGCCCATATGCTGGACGTGAATGCCGGGATACCGCTGGCTGATGAGCCGGCGATACTGGCCGAAGCAATCAAGCTCGTGCAGTCGGTCACCGACGTACCGATATCCATCGACTCGTCAATCGTCGAGGCGCTCGAAGCCGGTCTCGCGGTGTACGAAGGCAAGCCGCTGGTCAACTCCGTAACCGGCGAAGATGAAGTACTCGAGCGCGTCCTCCCACTGGTCGCAAAACACGGTGCGGCCGTGGTCGCCATATCGAATGACGAGACCGGTATTTCGGAAGACCCTGACGAGCGCTTCAAGGTCGCGAAGAAAATTGTCGAGCGCGCGGCCGATCACGGCATTCCCGCAGCGGATGTCGTCGTCGACCCGCTGGTGATGCCGATCGGCGCTATCAACACGGCCGGCAAGCAGGTCATGCACATTGTCCAGCGGCTGCGCAATGAACTGCAGGTGAATACCACCTGCGGTGCGTCAAATGTGAGCTTTGGCTTACCGAACCGCAACGGTATCAACAGTGCGTTCCTGACGATGGCTATCGGCGCCGGCATGACGTCGGCGATCACCAGCCCGCTGCACCCCGAGGTCATGCAGGCCGTGCTTGGCGCCGACGTGATGATGGGCCACGACCCGGACTGTGCCAACTGGATTCGGAAGTACCGTGAGCCCACTGCCGGCGGCAATGGCCGCGAAGGTCGAGGCGGCCGCAAACGCCGGCGCCGTTCCGCCTGATGAGCAAGTCCGGGGCAAAGGTCGTATTCACGCCGTCCGGCAAGCGCGGCAATTTTGCGCTCGGCACGACGGTGCTGGATGCGGCGCGCAGCCTCGGCGTCGATGTCGACTCGGTCTGCGGTGGCAGGGCGATGTGCGGTCGCTGCCAGGTCAACGTGGCCGAAGGCGAATTCAGCAAACATGCCATCAAGTCCGCTGCCGCCAATCTGTCGCCCGTCGGCGAGGTCGAAACCCGCTTTGCCGAACGTCGGCGTAACTTCGTTGCAGGCCGCCGCCTGAGCTGCCAGGCAACGATCCAGGGCGACCTGGTCATCGATGTCCCGGCCGAGAGCCAGATGCACCGGCAGATGGTGCGCAAGAAAGCAGAGCACCGCGACATTACGCTCGACACCGGGGTGCACCTGTACTTTGTCGAAGTTCGCGAAGCCGATATGCACGAGCCCAGCGGTGATGTACAGCGCTTGCTGCAAGCCCTGGATGAGCAGTGGCACCTGCCCGATCTCAAATGCTATTCGCCGGTGCTGCCGGGACTGCAGGCAACACTGCGGCAAGGCAAGTGGCAGGTGACTGTAGCCGTCTACAAACGATCCTGGGTCATCGCCGTCTGGCCAGGATTCAAGCGTGACGCCTACGGCATCGCGCTGGACATCGGCTCCACTACGATTGCAGCCAACCTGATCAACCTTACCGATGGCGCTGTGCTCGCAACCGACGGCATCATGAACCCGCAGATCCGCTATGGCGAAGACCTGATGAGCCGCGTTTCCTACGTAATGATGCATCCGGACGGTGCGGCTGTGCTGACCAGCGCCGTGCGCGACGGCATCAACCAGTTGATCGCGAGCCTGGCCCGCGCAGGCGATGTGACAACAGACGACATCGTCGACGTCACGGTAGCCGGTAACCCGATCATGCATCACCTGTTTCTCGGCCTGAGCCCGGTCGAGCTCGGCACGGCGCCGTTCGCACTCGTTACCGATGCAGCGTTGGACCTGACGGCCGTCGAACTGGGTCTCGACATCAATCGCGGCGCGTCGGTCTACGTGCTGCCCTGCGTGGCAGGGCATGTCGGCGCCGACGCCGCAGCGATGGTACTGGCCGAAGAGCCATACCAGCTCGACGAGATTTCACTGGTCGTCGATGTAGGCACCAATGCCGAGATAGTCCTGGGCAACCGGGATCGACTGCTGGCCTGTTCCAGTCCGACCGGGCCAGCCTTCGAGGGCGCGCAGATCAGTTGCGGACAACGTGCCGCCCCAGGCGCGATCGAGCGTGTGCGCATCGATCCGGAAACGCTCGAGGCACGCTTCAGCATCATCGGCTCGGAGCTCTGGTCCGACGATCCGGACTTCCAGCGGGACGCGGCGCGGCTCGGTGTAACCGGGATTTGCGGTTCCGGCATCATCGAGGTGGTTGCCGAAATGTACCTTGCCGGTGTCATTTCCGCCGACGGTGTCATCGACGGGGCGTTGGCGACAGCGAGCCCGCGCATTATTCCGGACAATCGAACCTGGTCCTACCTGTTGTACGACGGGCAGCAAAAAATTGTCGTGACGCAAAACGACGTCCGGCAGATACAGCTTGCCAAGGGCGCTTTGTACGCAGGCATCAAGCTGTTGCTGGACAGGGCCGGCATCGAGGCTGTGGACCGCATCCGGCTGGCCGGTGCATTCGGCAGCCACATCGATCCGAAGTACGCGATGGTCCTTGGCCTGATTCCGGACTGCGACCTCGACAAGGTCGAGTCGGCCGGCAACGCTGCGGGTACCGGGGCCCGCATTGCCCTGCTGAACGTTGCCGCACGCCAGGAGATAGCCGATGTCGTGCGCAGGATCGAGAAAATCGAAACGGCCGTGGAAGAGAAGTTCCAGGAATACTTTGTCGATGCCATGGCCATTCCGAACAAGCGTGACCCGTTTCCGCGGCTATTCTCGGTCGTACGGGAGCCGGCGGCGAAGACGGTCAACAATGAATCGGACCGGCCACGACGCCGGCGGCGCAGCCGGGCATAGCCAATGCGGGAAAAAGTCTCGTACACAGCGATGAAATTCGGCACGCAGCGCGACACCGAGATCGTCAACAGGCACTACGACGAGCAGCTTCAGGGCTTTGGCCAGCGCGTCATGGACTGGATGCGGCAACTCGACGGCGAGTCGCCATACCAGGTCACACGGCTGGAGCACTGCCTGCAAACCGCGACGCGGGCGGAGCAGGACGGCGCCGACGAGGAGACAATTGTCTGCGCGCTTTTGCACGACATTGGTGACGTGCTTGCCCCGGCCAATCACTCACAGGTTGCAGCGGCCCTGCTTGCCCCGTATGTCAGCGAGAAGAATCACTGGATTGTGCGCCACCATGGCCTGTTCCAGGGCTACTACTATTTTCACTTCATGCAGCAGGACCGGAACGCGCGCGAACAGTTTGTGCGACATCGCTATTACGGGGCCTGCGTCGATTTCTGTGAGCGCTGGGACCAGGCGTCCTTCGACCCCGACTTTCGCTCGCAGCCACTGGAGTACTTCGAGCCCAAGGTGATTGCTTTGTTTGAGCGTGAACCAAAATCGATGTTCTGAGGCTAATATGCTGAAAGATAAAGCAAAAGTAGTTGTTATCGGTGGCGGGGTTGTCGGCGTCAGCGCGCTCTATCACCTGGCGAAAAAAGGCTGGGGTGATGACGTCGTGCTGCTCGAGAAAGGAGAGCTGACGTCGGGTTCGACCTGGCATGCAGCCGGCCTGCTGCCCCTCTTCAACATGAGCTACAGCGTCGGGCAGGTGCACAAGTATTCGGTCAACCTGTACAGGAACCTCGAAGCGGAGACCGGGCAGCCGGTCGGGTTTGCACAGGTCGGCAACCTGCGGCTGGCAATGAATGACGATCGCATGGATGAGTACTACCAGTACGCGGCCACGGCAAAAACAATTGGCATCGACGTCCGCTTCCTGACCCCGGGCGAGATACTCGAGTTGTGGCCGATGTGCAATACGGACGGTCTCGTTGGCGGCATCTTTCATCCGGATGACGGCTATATTCAGCCGGCGGACCTGACCCAGGCGCTCGCGAGGGGAGCGCGCGCACGCGGCGCGACGATATATCGCAAGACGATGGTCCTGAACATCGAACAGACGACTGCGGGCGGCTGGCTGGTGCAGACGGACAAGGGCGACATCACCTGTGACCACGTGGTTTCGGCAACCGGCAACTATGCGCGCAAGACCGGGGCCATGGTCGGTCTCGATATCCCGGTCATGCCGGTCGAGCACCAGTACATCGTTACCGAGCCTCACCCCGCGCTGCAGCAGCGCCGGGCCGACGGGCTGCCGGAAATGGCCGTGCTGCGTGAGTCCGACGGGTCCTGGTACCTGCGCGAGGAGAACGGCGGTTTCATTCTCGGCCCGTACGAAGAAGGGGCGCCGTGTTGCTACGTCGATGGACCGGATCCGCGCGCCGAGTACGAGTTGTTCCAGGAGGACATTGAGCGACTGGCACCGCATATCGAGGCAGCGATGAACCGCGTGCCTGCATTTGCCGAAGTGGGCATCAAGCGGGTCTACAACGGTGCGATCGCCTATACGCCCGACGGCAACCCGATCATCGGACCAGCCTGGGATGTGGACAATTTCTGGCTCAGCGAGGGACACAGCTTCGGCATTACGGCCGCAGGTGGTGCCGGCTGGCAGCTGGCGGAGTGGATCGTCGATGGCGAACCGACAATCGACATGCTGGGCGTCGAACCGCGCCGTTTCGGTGACTATGCTGACAGGAATTATCTGCTGGCCAAGAATGAGGAAGCTTACTCACACGTCTTCATCATTCACTACCCGGACGAAGAGCGGCCGGCAGCAAGGCCGTTGAAGACTGCGCCGTGCTACGAGCGCATGCGCGATCGCGGCGCCGTGTTTGGCCAGCGGTTCGGCTGGGAACGGCCCAACTGGTTTGCAACGGAAGGCATGGAACAGGTCGATGACTGGTCGTTCCGGCGCTCGAAGTGGTTCGAGGCCGTGGGCAGGGAAGTGGCCAATACGACGAGCAACGTCGGCCTGCTGGACATGACGGCGTTTGCGAAGTGCAGGATTGCCGGCCCTGGTGCCGAGCGGTTCCTCGACTACATGGTCGCCAATACATTGCCGCAAAAGACCGGCGGCATCAGTCTGTGCCACGCGCTGAACAGCAAGGGCGGCGTCCATTCGGAGTTCACAATCCGGCGCGATGCGGATGATTCTTTCTACCTGGTCTCGGCGGGCGCATTGCAGCGGCTCGATCACGACTACCTCAGGAAACATATGCCATCGGACGGCAGCGTGACATTCGAACAGCTGACAGATGCGATGGGCGTGCTGGTCCTGGCCGGTCCCAGGTCGCGCGAGCTGCTGTCGAGAGTGACTGATGCGGACCTGTCCAACGAAGCGTTTCGCTGGCTGACCGCGCAGGATATCGTTGTCGATGGCGCAAGCTGCAACGCGATGCGGGTGAACTATGTCGGGGAACTTGGTTGGGAGCTGCACCACGCGATGGCGGACCAGAACCGGATCTTCGATGCACTGTTCGCCCACGGCGAAGACCTGGGATTGAAGCCGTTTGGCATCCGGGCCATGGACACGATGCGGCTGGAGAAATCGTACCGGATGGTTGGTACCGAGCTGTCGATCGAGTACTCGATCTTCGAGTCGGCAATGGATCGTTTCGTCAAGCTCGACAAGGGTGATTTCCTGGGTCGCGACAACCTGCTGGCCTGGCAGGAGCGCGGTATCGACAACCTGCTGGTGACGCTGGTTGTAGATGGCGTGACCGACGCCGACGCGCTTGGCAACAATGCCCTGGTGAAAGATGGCGAAGTCGTCGGTCGGGCGACCGGCGGCGGCTTTGGTTTCCGACTGAACGAGTCGCTGGCATTGGGCATGGTCAGACCGGACCTGGCGGACGTCGGCACGGAGCTGGAAATCGAAATACTCGGCAGGAACTATTCCGCCAGGGTGGTCATCGAGAGTCCATTCGATCCAAATCAGGAAAGGCTGAGAGATGTCAACGGCGCCAACGACTGACCCGCAGCCGCTGACCCACGGACATTGCCTGTGCGGTGCGGTGACTTACCGGTTGACCGGCGAGTTGCGGCCGGTGATGTACTGTCATTGCGAGCAATGCCGGCGTACCAGCGGCCACTACGTTGCGGCAACCGCATGCCGACCGGAGCAACTGACGATTGCAGGCGAGGACAACCTGACCTGGTACCGTTCCTCCGGCAGCGCACAGCGGGGATTTTGCCGCCAGTGCGGCTCCAACTTGTTCTGGAAGCCTGCGCACGGCAGGTACTGGAGCATCTGGGCAGGCAGTATCGATCGGCCGACCGGGCTGCGCGCAGCGCAACATATCTATGTGCATATGAAATCGGATTACTACGACATCGATGACGGTTTGCCCCAGTTTTCCGAGGACTATGAAACATTTTTCGACAAGGCACTCGAGTGAAAAAGTATTCTGCCCTTAGCCTCGTGCGCAATGCACTCGGCCACAATCGACACTGGCAACCGGCCTGGCGCAAGCCGGCACCGAAGCAAGAGTACGATGTCGTCGTCGTGGGCGGTGGCGGACACGGGCTGGCAACGGCCTATTATCTTGCGAAGGAACACGGTATCCGAAATGTCGCCGTGCTCGAAAAAGGCTGGGTTGGCGGCGGCAACACCGGGCGAAATACGACGATCGTCCGCTCCAACTACCTTTGGACGGAAGCATCGCTTCTGTACGAGAAGTCGATGCAGCTGTGGGAAGGGCTCAGCCAGGAACTCAACTACAACGTTATGTTCTCGCAGCGCGGCGTATACAACCTTGGCCACAACCTGCAGGACATGCGCGACATCGAGCGACGTGTCAGCGCCAACCGGCTCAACGGCATCGATGCAGAGGTTGTCGGTCCCGCGGAGATCAGCAAAGCAATTCCATTGCTCGACACCTCCGCGAGTGCACGCTACCCGGTACTCGGCGCATCGTTGCAGCGGCGTGCGGGTGTGGCGCGGCACGATGCCGTCGCCTGGGGTTTCGCACGCGCAGCCGATGCGCTGGGCGTCGACATTATCGAGCAGTGCGAGGTCACCGGCATACGTCGCAATGGCGGGCGAGTTGTCGGTGTCGAGACAACACGCGGCAATGTAGTTGCGAACAAGGTTGCCGTAGTCGTGGCGGGTCATGCCAGCGTGCTGGCAGAAATGGCCGGCATGCGCCTACCCATCGAGAGCCATCCGCTGCAGGCCTTTGTTTCGGAGCCGCTGAAGCCGGCGCTGGACACCGTCGTGATGTCCGGTGCCGTGCACGGTTACATCAGCCAGTCGGACAAGGGTGAGCTCGTCATCGGCGCCGGCATCGATGCCTACAACGGCTACGGCCAGCGTGGCAGTTTCCAGACGATCGAGCACACGATGGAAGCAATCGTCGCATTGTTCCCGAGCTTCAGTCGCGTACGCATGCTGCGGCAATGGGGCGGTATCGTGGATGTCTGTCCGGACGCCTGTCCGATCATCAGCAAAACGCCGGTGGACGGCCTGTACTTCAATTGCGGCTGGGGCACCGGCGGCTTCAAAGCGACGCCGGGATCGGGGTGGGCGTTCGCACATACGATCGCCAGGGACCAGCCGCACGAACTGAATGCACCGTTTTCCCTGCAACGTTTTGTCAGCGGCGCACTGATTGACGAGCACGGCGCCGCTGCCGTGGCGCACTAGGGGCGGGCCGGTGCTATTGATCAAATGTCCCTGGTGTGGCGAACGTGCCGAAACGGAATTCAGCTACGGCGGTGAAGCGGGCATCAAGCGGCCACTCGAACCGGACAAGCTGACGGACGAAGAGTGGGCCGATTACCTGTTCAATCGCAGCAACCCCAAAGGCGCGCACCACGAGTTGTGGAACCATGCAGGCGGGTGTCGGCGCTGGTTCGAGGCAGAACGCGACACCGTGACTTACCGGATAGCGGTGACTCGTGAGCTCTAATCGCCTGTCGAGTGGCGGCCGCCTGCAGCGATCGCAGCCCATACGCTTTTCGTTCAACGGCAAGACCTATGGCGCGTTTGCCGGCGACACGCTGGCATCGGGCCTGCTGGCGAACGGCGTTGCGGTCGTCGGTCGAAGTTTCAAGCTGCGTCGTCCGCGAGGCATCGTGGGCGCCGGTGCAGAGGAGCCCAACGCGATCGTCCAGGTCGGTCGCGGCGCTGCGGCAATCCCGAATTTGCGGGCAACCCAGGTGGAGCTCTACGACGGGCTGGTTGCGCGTTCCAGCAAAGGCTGGCCGAGCGTTAATTTTGATATCGGTGCAGTGAACGGCGCAGTTTCCCGGGTGCTGGCGGCCGGTTTTTATTACAAGACATTCATGTGGCCACAGCGGCTGTGGCATTACTATGAGCGCGGCATTCGCGCGTCGGCAGGATTCGGCACAGTTCCGGACGGGCCGGACCCGAATTACTACGTGCATCGAAACGCACACTGCGACATCCTCGTTGCCGGCGGCGGACCGGCCGGGCTGATGGCGGCTCTCGTTGCAGCACGATCCGGCGCGAGGGTCATCCTTGCCGACGAGCAATGCGAGTTCGGTGGCAGCCTGTTGGCAAGCCGGGAGCTTGTCGGCGATGTCGCTGCGCCTTACTGGGTTGGCGAGGTCGTGGCCGAGTTGTCGCGGATGGAAAACGTCACGTTGCTGAAGCGCAGTACCGTGTTCGGCTATTACGACCACAACTTCGTCGCAATTGCCGAGCGTTGCACGGACCACCTGGCGCCAGGTGAGTCCGGGGGTCCCCGCGAACGGCTCTGGCGGGTCCGGGCCCGCCAGGTCATCCTTGCCCAGGGCGCGATCGAGCGCCCGCTGGTGTTCTGCAACAACGATCGTCCCGGTGTCATGACAGCATCGGCCGTATCGACGTACATCAACCGTTATGCCGTCTGTCCCGGCGACAGCGCCGTGGTCTTCACGAATAACGATTCCGCGTACCAGGCTGCACTGGACCTCAATCGTGCCGGCGCCCGCGTCGTTGTCATCGACAGCCGGGCCGAGGGCGCGGCAGCGCTGGGTGCCGCCGCCAGGGAGGCCGGAATCCCGATCCTGCAGGGCCATGTCGTTTGCAATGTCAGCGGCCGGCGCAACGTGACCGGCGTTCGCGTCGCGTTGTGGAATGGCGACATCTCGGAGCGCGTGCACCCGGGTATCAACATTGATTGCGACCTCGTTGCGATGTCCGGTGGCTGGAGCCCGGCAGTGCACCTGCATTCCCAGTCCGGCGGCAGCAATCACTGGAATGCAGACAAGCAGTGCTTTGTACCGGGCGACGCCGTGCAGGCCGCGTCCGTGGCCGGCGCCGCGGCCGGCGACTTTACGTCCCGGGCCTGCCTGCAGGGCGGTCACGATGCCGCCGCGGCTGCGCTGGCGGCCTGCGGGATGGCTGCAAAGGCCGTAGCGGTGCCGGAGGTTGACGATGTCGACGAACATGCCTTGCAGCCACTTTGGCGAGTGCCTGCCGCGAAGGATCCGGATCGATGCCCCAAGCAGTTCGTCGACTTCCAGAACGACACCAGTGTTGCGGATATTCGCCTCGCAGTTCGAGAGGGCTACCGCAATGTCGAGCATGTCAAACGGTACACGGCACTCGGCTTCGGTACGGACCAGGGCAAGCTGGGAAATATCAACGGCATGGCCGTGCTCGCGGAATGCCTGGGCGAGGACATTCCGGCGGTCGGAACGACGACGTTCAGGCCGGCCTACACGCCAGTGACCTTCGGCCTCGGTGCCGGCGAGAATACCGGCGAGTTGCTGGACCCGCTGCGCAAAACTGCCATACACGCATGCCACGAACTGGCCGGCGCGCCGATGGAAGTTGTTGGCCAGTGGCACCGGCCGTGGTTTTTCCCGCAACCCGGCGAAGACCTGCATGCGGCTGTCGAACGCGAGTGCCTGGCCGTGCGCAATCGCGTCGGCATGATGGACGCATCGACGCTCGGCAAGATAGACGCCCGAGGCCCCGATGTCGTTGCGTTCCTCGAACGCATTTACACACATGACATCGGCAAGATGCAGGTTGGCCGCTGTGCTTACGGCATCATGCTGGGAGAAGACGGGATGCTGATGGATGACGGCGTCATGGCGCGCATCGGCGAACAGCAGTTCTACCTGACGACCACGACCGGCGGCGCGGCACATGTCCTGGCCTGGCTAGAGTCCTGGCTGCAAACGGAATGGCCGGAACTCGAGGTTTACCTGACGTCGCTGACCGACCAGTACTCGACGATTGCTGTCGCCGGGCCAAAAAGTCGTGAGGTGCTCCAGTCGCTGGATTGCACAGTCGACCTGGACAGGGAGTCGTTTGCCTTCATGAGCGTGCGGGAAGCCGAACTCGCCGGCATGCCGGTGCAGTTGTTCCGTGTCAGTTTCAGCGGCGAACTGGCTTTTGAAGTGAACGTCGACAGCCGCTACGCGGCCGACATGTGGCGCGCGATCGCCGCGGCGGGTGAGCCGTTCGGTATGACGCCGTATGGCACGGAAGCGATGCACGTGTTGCGCGCCGAAAAAGGTTTCGTCATCGTCGGCCAGGATACCGACGGCTCGGTGACGCCTCTCGACCTGCGGATGAACTGGTTACTGTCCAAGCAGAAGGACTTTCTCGGCAAGCGCTCACTGGCGCGCCCCGATTGCCTGCGTCCGGATCGCAAACAGCTGGTCGGCCTGTTGTCGGTCGATGGCAGGACCGTTATTCCCGAAGGCACGCAACTCGTCGACGACCCGGAGGCGCCTGTGCCGGTGCCAATGTGTGGTCATGTGACATCGAGCTACTACAGTGCCTGTCTGCAGCAGCCGATTGCGCTGGCCCTGGTCGCCGCGGGTCGGCAACGGCACGACGAAAGGATTTATGCCGCGCTGGCCGATGGCAGTGCGGTCGCCGTCACGATCACGTCGCCGGTCTTCTACGATGCAGAAGGTGAGCGACAACATGTCTGACAGCGCGCTCCAGTTGCAACGAGTCAATGATGCCGGCTTCATCAACCTGCGTGGCAGCGTCGACAACAAAGACTTCCTCGCGGCAATCGAGCGGGTTGCCGGCGTTGCGTTGCCGCTCGAGGCCAATACGTTCCATGGCGATGTCACGCGGGCCTACTGGCTTGGCCCGGACGAATGGTTGCTGCAATGTCGCGAGAGTGACGTTGCCAATTTGCAACAGGCACTGGACGAGACCTTGCGTGGCCAGCACACGGCAGTTAATGATCTGACCGGCGGGTTCGTGATGTATGGCCTGCGTGGTCCGGGCGCCGCTGAGCTACTGGCGGCCGGCTGCACACTGGACCTGCACCCGCTGGTATTCACCCCGGGTTGCTGTGCACAGTCCGGGCTCGCGAAGGCAACGGTGCTGCTCGCGAGGCCGAAAAGTACGGACGGCTTCGATGTCATCGTTCGCCGCAGTTTTGCCGATTATTTATGGCAGTGGCTGGCGCGCACGGGGCGCGATGCCAGGATTGAAGTCACCTGAGACGCGCCTCATACTGCGCCAATGAACGATGGCGCAAACATTCGGCATACCACGCGGTTTGCATTCTTGCTGGTCAACGATTTTACGTTGATCTCGATGTCATCCGCTGTCGAACCATTGCGCATGGCAAACCGGATTGCCGGTCGGGATGTTTACCACTGGAAAACCGTAGCCGAAACCGCCGGTCCGGTGTTCGCAAGCGATGGCATGTCGCTCAATGTCGACCACGGCATCGAGGATCCGGATGTGCTGAACGGCATTGATGTGCTCATCGTCTGCGGCGGCGTTAACATAGAGGCAAACGTCACCGATGCCATTATTCGCTGGCTGCGTTCTGTTGCCGGCAAGAACATTGCATTCGGTTCGACCTGTACCGGCAGTTATGTCCTGGCGGCTGCCGGTTTGCTCGACGGCTATCGTTGCAGCGTGCACTGGGAGAACATGGGGCCGATGACCGACATGTTCCCGAAGGTGCACGTCAGCCGCAACGTTTATACGATCGATCGCGACCGCTACACCTGCTCCGGCGGAACGTCGCCGGTCGACATGATGCTGCAGTTGATCGAAACGGAATGCGGCACGCAGGTCAGCGCGGGTGTTGCGGAGCAGTTCATCTACGAAAGGATCCGGCGGGCCGGCGAACGCCAACGGGTGCCGTTGCGACACCTGGTCGGAAACCAGTCGGAGAAGCTGGTCATTGCAGTGGAGTTGATGGAAGCGAATATTCGCGAGCCGATCAGCCAGGTGGATATCGCCGAGTACACCGGCATTTCACGTCGCCAGCTGCAGCGTTTGTTCGAGCGCTATCTCAAGTGCACCCCGTCACGCTACTACTCGCAGATTCGCCTGGCGAGGGCACGCGAACTGCTGCACCAGACGAGCATGAGCCTGGTGGAGATATCTGCTCTGACCGGCTTTGTGTCGAGTTCGCACTTCAGCAAGAGCTACAAGGAACAGTTCGGCCACTCGCCAAGCGCGGAACGCAAGCGCTAGTCCTTTGCGTCGGTATCGGCGCAATCCTCGAGGTACTGGATCTCTTCTTCGTACACCTGTGACGCGGTATAGGCAGTTGCCAGGGCATCGCCAAACTCGGTGTGATGTTCGGTCGGCGTCCGGCTGCGCCGCATGACTCGTTGCAATGTATACAGTGCCAGCAGAACGTGCACGAGAGCCGTTGTCAGGTACAGGCCGGCGGGACCCGCGGCTTCCATGACAGTTGAGGCGAGGAACGGGCCGACGATGGCGCCACCGCCGAACATCAGCAACAGGCCGCTCGAAACCATGACGTAGTCGTCCGCGTCTGCATAATCGTTCGCATGCGCAACAGCGATGGCGTAAATCGGAAAGGCGAACATTCCCCAGGCAGCAGCGAGCAGGATAATGCCGGTAAAGCCGATGTCTGCTGCCAGGAACACGATTGCACCGGCGATTATTGCGCCGCACATCGCCGACAGCGCCATCGTGCGGCGTCGACCGATCCGGTCGGACAGTATGCCGAGCGGCCATTGCGCGACAGCTCCGCCGACGACTGCAGCCGACATGAACCACGCCGCAAGAGCTGGGTCGCCCGAGATTCCTGCTGTAAAAACCGGCGCCAGTGACCAGAAGGCACCATTGGAAATACCGACGGCAACACAGCCGACCGTGCCGGCGGGCGACAGCTTGAAGAGCCGCCGGATATCGACTTCGACCTCGTGCGGCTGATCCGGCGTCTTGGACTTGGTCAGCGCCACCGGGACGGCACCCAGTGACACGAGGACAGATGCGATGATGAACAGCTGCAAGCCGGCCGGGTCGTACAGCAATGTCATCATCTGGCCGCCGGCCATCACGGTCAGTGTAATCATGACGTAGGTCGAGAAGACGATGCCGCGATTCTCATTCGTCGACTGCTCGTTCAGCCACGACTCGATGACCACGTACAGGACGGCAAAACAGAAACCGGTCAGCGAGCGCAGGAAAGTCCATGCCAGCGGGTGCATCACGAGGCCGTGCAACAGCGGTGCGGCCGACGCCAGCGCTGTCATAGCAAGAAACACGCGCACGTGACCAACACTCTTGACGAGTTCACCGCCTTTCAGGCAGCCGACGGTAAAGCCGAAAAAGTAGGCTGCACCGATCACACCGATGGACAGTGTCGAAAACATCTCCAGCGATGCACGCACCGGCAGCAGAGTGCCCTGCATACCCTGGCCCGTCAGAAGAATCGCCACGCCGAGCAGTAGCATGGCGACCGGGGCAAGTGCCTGTCTCACTGGCTGGCGTCCGTCAGGTGTCTGCTTCGACACCCAGCCGCTCATGCATGACCGGGCTGGTCGTCGTGTATTGCAGATGCACTTTTTTGCCGGGTTCGATGATGGCTTTTGCAGCGAATGCCGCCAGCGCAGCTTCGTGAAAACCGCTCAGGATCAGTTTCTTTTTGCCGGGGTAATAGTTGATGTCACCGATCGCAAAAATTCCGGGGATATTCGTCTGGAATTTCTCGGTATCGACGTTGACCGTTTTCCGATTCAGGTCCAGCCCCCATTCCGCAATGGGGCCGAGTTTCGGAGCAAGGCCGAAGAAGGCCATCAGTACGTCGGTCGGCAGCTCGACCTCGCCGCCGGCATTCTTCGCGATGGTAACGGTAGTGACGCGGCTGCCGTCGTCGGTGAAACCGCTGATCTTGCCTTCGACGAATTGCGCTTTGCCAGCAGCGCACAAGGCCATGAGCTGGTCGACAGTTGCCTGCGCGCCGCGAAACTCTGGCCGCCTGTGCACTATTGTCATGCTCTTGGCGCGTTCAGCGAGCGCAACAGTCCAGTCCAGCGCCGAGTCGCCGCCGCCGAGGATGACGATGTCCTTGCCGGCGAACTGGTCCGGGTCCCGTACCCGGTAGAACACATTGCTGTCTTCAAACGCTTCGAGTCCGGCGAGGCGAATCTTGCGCGGCTGGAACGATCCGACACCGCCGGCAACAAAAACGGTTTTCGTCAGGAACACCTTGTCTTTAGCTGTCTTGACAATGAAGGCGCCGTCATCCTGTCGACTGACTTCCAGCACTTCTTCGCCCAGGTGAAATGTCGCGTCGAAAGGCTCAATCTGCTGCATCAGCGACGTAACCAGTTCCGCACCGGTGCACACCGGGATTCCGGGGATATCGTAGATCGGCTTGTCCGGGTACAGCTCTGCGCACTGGCCGCCAACGACGGGCAGGGAATCGAGTATGTGGCAATTGATGCCGAGCAGTCCCAGCTCGAAAACCTGGAACAGGCCGCAGGGCCCGGCACCGACGATCAACGCGTCTGTCTCAATGATGTTCGTGTTCATTTGCGAAAGATACTACAGATTGTTGCGCGCATCCCTTAAGGCAACGGCATACCACTCGTATTCGTCGAGGAACTTGCTGACGCGCGCATTATAGGCATCGTCGAGCGCATTACCATCCTCGTCAAACGCTTTCTGGACCTGTGGCACGACAAAAGTCGGTGGTATCGGCGGGGCGCCGAGCTGCGACATTGTCAGGCGCAGCGGTGCGTGCGTCTTGGTGCCGGCAAACGAGCCTCCGGAGTAGCTCGCAATCGCGCTGGCCTTGCGCCGGTACTGCGGCAGAAAGTGATCGAGCAGGTTTTTCAGGGCAGGTGGTATGCCGGCATTGTATTCGCCGGACACGATGACAAAGCCGTCAGCATCGTCCAGGATCCCGGCAACCTGCTGCATAGCCGTAGGTGCGGTTCCGTCCTCGTATTCGCTGAAGCGCAGGTCGAGCATTGGCAACGGGTATTCCAGCGGGTCAACCAGCGTGACGGCATGGCCGCGCTCAGCCAGCTGCCTGACCAGGAAGCGCGCCGCCCTGATGCCCTGGCGGTTGCGGCGCACACTCCCGTAGATGACGGCGGTTTTCAGGGACATCGATTGTCCTCCCTACAATTCGGCTGAGCGCGTAACCAGCATCTTGTCGATCTGCATGTCTTCCAGCGTGTATGGGATGCCGCCGACGCCCAGCCCGGACTCGCGCAATCCGGCGAAGGGCATGACGTCGTCGCGGAACGCCGTGTGATCGTTGACCATAACCGCCGATGCGTCGAGTTGTCGATACAGCTTGTTGGCGGTGTCGACATCATCGGTGAACACCGCGGCCTGGAAAGCGACTGGCAGGGAATTGGCCTGTGCAATTGCGGCATCGAGATCATCGTAGCCGTAGACGCAGACAACCGGGCCGAACACCTCGAGGGTGCTGACCTTCGCGTCGGCCGGCGGATTCAGAAGGACAGTCGGGGCATAGCAATTATTGTCGAGAATCTTGCCACCGCTGAGGATCTCGGCACCGGCCGCGACGGCTTCGTCGACCCAGGTGTCGACTCGTTCGACTTCGCCGGCCCGGATCAGCGGGCCGACTTCTGTCGCCGGGTCTTCCGGGGCGCCGACGACCAGCTTGCCGGCGATGTCTGCCAGCGCTGTCGCAAAACTGCGCGCGTCGGCGCGCGGTGCGAATACGCGCTGTACTGATACGCAGACTTGCCCGGCATGATAGAAACCACCTTTTGCCGTCGCTGCCAGCGCGGCATCGGGCCGGTAGGGCGGTACGAGGAACAGTGGCGCAACGCCGCCGTGCTCCAATGCGCAACGGGCGCCCGGCGCCAGCCGGGAACGCAGCATCCAGCCGACCCGGGCACTGCCGATAAAACTGAAGAAGCCGACGCGTGCGTCAGTGACGAGCGCTTCGGCGGTAGCACGATCTTCCGTCAGCGCAACCTGGCACCAGGCTTCCGGCAGGCCGGCCTGCCGGAGAATTTCGACAAAACGAATGCAGGAAAGCGGCGTATCTGCGGCCGGCTTTACAATGACCGGGCAGCCGGACGCAACAGCGGGACCGACCTGGTGGACGATCAGGTTGAGCGGGTGATTGAACGCACTGACCGCAACGACCACGCCGATCGGCTCCTTTTGCGTGAATGCGCTTCTGCCAGTCGTTGCCGGCGTCGTGCCGAGCGCGATAACGGACCCGGTGTGTGAGCGAATGCCTTCGGCGCACAGGCGAACGCCGTCGATGGCCCGGATTACCTCGACCTTCGAGTCGGCATACGGCTTGCCGCCCTCGCTGGCAGCCAGCAAGGTCAGTTCCTCGACTTGCAACTGCATGATGTCCGCGGTCCTCTGTAGAATGCCGATCCGCTCGGGTTTCGACAGCCAGCGGGACCGGTCCCTGTAGAGGGAGTAGGCAATGTGCAGCGCCTCATCTACGTGCTGCTCGTCGCAGCTGGCGACGCGGTCGAGCACGCGGCCATCGTATGGCGACCGGACGACGAGCTCGCCGGCAGCCGGGCGATCGGACACCAGCATCAGCTGGCCACCGTGATTTCGCCGAGCTTCTTGGTGAGCAGCATGTTTTCCCGGTAGTCGATCGGGATGACGACGAGACTCGGGCCGGACTCGGAGAGGGCCGTCTCGAGGGTTGCCTGCAGGTCCGCCGAATTCTCGACGACATGTCCCTGCCAGCCGAACGACCGTGCCAGCAGCACCCAGTCCGGGTTGTCGAAGTCGAGGTCCGTATGACGACCGAAGTGTGCCTGCTGCTTCCATTCAATCAGGCCATAGGCATGATCATCCCAGACCATGACCGTGATATTGCTGCCGATGCGCTTCGCCGTTTCCATTTCCTGTGCATTCATCAGGAAGCCGGCATCGCCGGCTATGGCCAGGATGCGCCGCTCCGGATAGACGATGCTCGCGGCGATTGCACCGGGCAGGGCAAATCCCATGGAGCAAAAGCCGTTCGGGATCAGGCAGGTATTCGGTTCGTGACACTGGTAGTGCCGGGCGACCCACATTTTGTGAGCGCCGACATCGGACAACAGGATGTCGTGCGGGCCCATCACCTGGCGTGCGTCCCAGACCGCCTTCTGCGGCCGGATCAGTCCTTCTGTCCGATCGTCCTTGTACTCGGCGAAGTCGGCCGCCATCGCCTCGCGGCAGCGCCGCTGTCCATCGAGATCGTAGCTGGGCAGTCCCTGTTGGTCGACGAGCTCGTTCAGCATCCACAGCGCGTGCGCAAGGTCGCCGATGACTTCCGTTTCCGGGTGGTAATACTCGTCAATCTCGGCCGGCAGGAAGTCGATATGCAGGATGCGATTGTCCTTCTGGTCGTTCCAAAGCTGCGGGTGATATTCGACCATGTCGAAGCCGAGCGTAATGATCAGGTCGGCATCGTCGACGGCCTGCGCGACGCGGTCCCTCGAACCGAGGCCGATCGTGTACAGGCAGTACCCGGCATCCATGTCGACGCAACCCTTGGCCATGAAGGTGCTGATCACGCCGATGCCGGTTTTCTCGCAAAACAGCCGCAACTGCTTGCTGGCACGCCGGCGGATACATCCGTTGCCGGCAATGATGACCGGCCGCTGTGCTGCCTTCAGCATGCCAAAGGCCTGGTTGACGATTTTTTCGTCGGGCACGGACCGGCGGAAGCGGTGCGGCACCATCGGCACGGCATCGGTTTGTTCGGCGGCGATGTCCTCGGGCAGCTCGATATGTACGGCACCCGGTTTTTCCGTCCGTGCAAGGCGCACGGCTTTGCGTACGATTTCCGGGATCGTGTCCGGGTTCAGGACCGTAGTAGCCCACTTTGTTACCGGCTTGAACATGCTGACCACATCCATGATCTGGTGCGATTCCTTGTGCAGGCGATCGGTCGAGCCCTGGCCGGTCAAGACCAGCATCGGCGCACGATCCATGTTCGAGTCGGCGACGCCGGTAATCAGGTTCGTGGCACCCGGGCCCAGCGTGCCCAGCGCACCGGCCGGATTGCCGGTCAGGCGCCCGTAGATCTCGGCCATGAAAGCAGCGCCCTGTTCGTGTCGCGTCAGGATGAAACGGATTTTCTTCGAGTTCTCCAGCGACAGCATGAAGTCGGCATTTTCTTCACCGGGGACGCCAAAGATGTACTCGATGCCTTCTTCTTCCAGGCATTTGACCAGCAGGTCGGATGCTTTCACTTCGTTTCTCCTGTTGCGCTACGTGTTTGCTTGCCTCGTTATCCGGGACCGGCGCTCTGCAGTAATTATTTCATATTCCGGTGAGTGACACGCCGGCAGCAGGCGAGTAGGGTGAGCTGCCATGAAAGCCAAGGACCTCGTTGACCTGGTATTGCTCGCCGCGGTGTGGGGCGCATCGTTCCTGTTCATGCGCATGGGCGCGCCGGACTTCGGGATCGTCCCGCTGGTGCAATTGCGGCTGGCGATCGCGGCGATTTTCCTGCTGCCGGTCCTGTACCTGCGCGTGGGTTTCGCTGAGTTTCGGCCAGACTGGCTGCCCTTGACGCTGCTCGGCTTTTTCAACTCTGCCATCCCGTTCCTGCTGCTGACGTACTCGACGCTGTACGTAACTGCCGGCTTTTCGTCGGTCATCAACGCAACCGCACCGCTGTGGGGTGCGTTGATCGCCTGGCTCTGGTTGTCGGAAAAACTGCAGCCGACCGGCATTATCGGCGTCGTGCTGGGTTTCGCCGGCGTCGCGGTGCTCGCAGGCGACAAGGACAGCCTCGCAGTACCGGGCTCGGCCCTGGCCGCGGCGGCGGCGGTTGCCGGTGCCTTTTTCTATGGCATCGGCGCGAATTACGCCAAGCGTTATACCCGGCACCTGCGCTCGCTGAGCGTCGCAACCGGCAGCATGCTGTACCCTGCGATCCTGCTGGCACCGTTTGCAATCTGGCTGTGGCCTGCGTCTTCGCCGTCAGTCACGGCCTGGGTCGCCGTCGTGCTGATGGGCATCGCCAGCACCGGGTTTGCGTACATCCTGTATTTTCGGCTGATCGCCAACGTCGGTCCGACACGGGCGATTACCGTGGCGTACCTGATCCCCGTTTTTGCCGTCGTCTGGGGTGCGCTGGTACTGGATGAGCGTGTCACGCCACTGATGATCGTCGGCTGCCTGGTAATCTTCGTTGGCACCGCCCTCGTTACCGGTATATTGCCAGGGCGGCAATCGCAAGATTAGAAGCCGTTACTGCAGCAGTTCGTGGTCTGGTGGCAGCTTGTGCGTCACCCACATCGCAAGGCGATGGCGGATATTGGGCATCGACAGCTGGTTATTCGGCAGCGGCGCGATTTCCTTGTCGTGCACCAGCAATCGGTAGGCAAATTCTATTTTCAGGTCGTGTGAATCAGTGGCGTCAAATTCGACAACGCCGCGCTTTACAGCGTCCGTCAGGATGATCTCCAATGCTGCTTTCAGCAGCGCTTTTTCGTTCTTGAGTTTTTTCGCCATCGCCTTCGCAGTCTAGCAGTTCCTGCGCCGGGCCATAATCAGGCATTATGCGTATTCTGCCACTCTCTCGCTAAAGGACTAACCCGTGACGCCTGTAAAATCCCTACGTAATGCAACGCTGGTTGCGCTCGGCTTTTCGATCCTGGCCGCTTGTTCCGGTACGCCAAAGGTCACGACGACGGTGCCGCTGGCAGACGCCGCGGACGCGCCGTACAGCAAAGTCCTGGTCATTTTCCTCGCAGAATCGTTCGACTCCCGCCGTTACCTCGAGACGGAGATCGTCAAGAAGCTGACGGCGGAAGGCGTCGACTCCGTCCGCAGTACCTCGTTGATGGACTCGACGGTTCCGGCGACGCGCAAAACGTTTGTCGAGATGGTGCAAAAGGTTGGTGCCGATGCCGTGCTGGTGACACAGGTCGCCGACCTGCGGTCGTCGGGAGAAGTCGTCGATATGAATCCGGAGTCCACCTACAATTTCCGACCAACCTGGTACTACAACGTCTGGAGCGTGGAACTGACCGAGTACGAGGAGCCGCAGGCGATAGATTTTGAGCACGACCTGGCCCTGGCGACGCAGCTGTACTCGGTACAACAGCAGGATGTTGTCTGGGCAATCGAGGCCAAGACACACATCGTGCAGGACTTTGATGACGGGCCGGACTACCAGATTTACGTTGACGAAGCCGCGGCAATCGTAAACAGCCTGCTCAGGGCAGGACTCGTCACGAAGTAGGCCCGCTGCCGCTGCCGCGCGGTGCTTGCTAGATCGCGCGTCCCCGGGTGCTGCCGACGAGCTTTTCCTCGTTCATGTCGTATAGCGCGCAGACGACTTCCCGGTCGTCTTGCTTCCAGCTCTCGGTCGTCGGGTACATCGTAATGATTTCGAGGACGGAGGACTCGTACTCGAGCCCGACAAAATCGTCGAAGCGCTGCAGGCAGGAGTCGTAGGCCAGTTCACCCATGGCTTCTTCCGTCGGATAGCTGTCCAGGGTCACATCGAAGACGGCGTAGGTCTCAAAGTCGTGGGGCTCGGAGCAGGGCACGCCGGGCAGGTCGGACACTTCGTCGTTGGACGAATTGGCACTGTCAAAACAGTCGCCAACGCGCATATTGAAGGCGTCGATGCTGCCCTCGCTGACGATTGTGCCGCTTGCGTCGCGGTCTGCCTCGGTAACAGCGCCGTAGGCGATGTAACCCAGAACGACAACCGCGTAAAAAGCCAGATTTTTCATAATGTCTCCCATATCCGCGGAACGCCGCCGGAGCCGCGGACAATCCTCCCAAGCAGGGGATCCATTCTGCGGAAATAGAACGATCGGACAAGGACACAGGTCACGAAAGCTTGGCTGAGCTGGCAGCGCACTGTAGAATCGCGTCCCTCGGTCGGGCTGTGGCGCAGTCTGGTAGCGCATCTGTCTCGGGGTCAGAGGGTCGCAAGTTCGAATCTTGCCAGCCCGACCAACCTCAAAAACCCGTGACAGTTACTACTTACACACTTTTTGCATGACAGCGAAAAAGGTGTAAGTAGTAACTGTCACGGGTTTTTTAGTTGCGGCGGGCTATTGACAGTTCTGCTATTGCGACCAGCGCGTCTTTGTATTCCGAGTCCGGCACGGCCGCCAGCGCCGTGACGGCTTCATCGGCCGCGCGCCGGGCCTGCCGGGTGGTGTACTCCAGTGCCCCGGTTGCCGTGATTATCGAGGTGATGCGTTCGAGTTGATCCAGCCCGCCGTCAAGGATGGCGTTGCGTATCAGTTCCTGGTCGGCCGCAGTGCCGTTTTCCATCGCGTAGATCAATGGCAAAGTCGCCTTGCCTTCGGCGAGGTCATCCCCCAGGTTTTTGCCCAGTTCCTCGGCCGAGGCGTTGTAGTCCAGCGCATCGTCGACCAGCTGGAATGCCGTACCGAGGTGCTGCCCGTAGCGCATCATTGCCTGCTCATCGGCAGCATCGCGGTCGCAGAGAACCGCGGCAATCTGGGCGCCGGCTTCGAACAGCCGGGCCGTCTTGCGATAGATCACCTGCCGGTACGCTTCCTCGCTGGTATCCGGGTCGTGCACATTCATCAGTTGCATGACTTCGCCGGCTGCAATCGTATTGGTGGCGTCCGCGAGAATCTGCATCACCCGCATGCTGTCGATATCGACCATCATCTGGAAGGCGCGCGAGTACAGGAAATCGCCAACGAGCACGCTGGCCTGGTTGCCAAACACGGTGTTGGCCGAGTCCTGCCCACGGCGGCGCGACGATGAATCCACGACGTCATCGTGCAACAACGTGGCTGTGTGGATGAACTCGATAATTGCAGCCGCGCGAACATGCTGGTCGCCGGTGTAGCCGAACGCCCGCGCGGCCAGCAGCACAATCACCGGGCGCAGGCGTTTGCCACCGCTCTTGACGATATACTCGGACACCTGCGACACCAGCGCCACGTCGCTGTGCAGGCTTGTCGAGATCAGCGAGTCGACCGCTTGCAGATCGTCGCGGCTCAGGGCAGCAACTTCATCAAAAGTCGAGGGTTTTTTGGATACTTCGAGCGCTTGCATAAGATACCGATGATGCCTGAAACGGCTTGTCTTGGCGACGCTGAATCTATAGAATTCCCGCTCCTTTGTGGCGGTCGCCAGAACTGTGCTCGCGCGCCTGCAGGCGGCCCACAAAAAAACACTTGATTCTCAGTGGGTTGCGTGTGCTTCGCGGCCGACGACTTGGAGTAAATTACGATGTATGCGGTTTTTCGCGCCGGCGGTAAGCAATATCGCGCGGCAAAAGGTGACATTCTGAGGCTGGAAAAGATCGAGGCCGACGAGGGCGCCACGGTCAAATTTGATGAAGTTTTGCTGGTCGGTGAGGGCTCGGATGTGAAGGTTGGCAGTCCGTTGCTGTCCGGTAGCTCGGTCAGCGGCAAGGTGCTGAAACAGGGCAAGAGCAAGAAGGTCTCGGTGATCAAGTTCAAACGTCGCCAGAACTACCTGCGCCAGGGCACACACCGCCAGTTCTTCACAGAAGTCGAGATTACGTCGATTTCCGGCAGCGGTGACAAAGCAGCCAAGTCGGACACAGAAGCGCCTGCCGAAAAGAAGGTAGCGAAGAAAAAGGCAGCCAAGAAAACCGCCAAGAAGGCGGCACCGAAAAAAGCAGCGGCCAAAAAGAAAACGACCAAGAAGCCGGCAGCCAAGAAGGCAGCCGAGAGCAAATCGGCTGACGAGTAACATTTCGATAGATCCAGTTTGAAGGTACAGAGCAATGGCACACAAGAAAGCAGGTGGTAGTAGCAGAAACGGTCGCGATTCGGAGTCGAAACGGCTGGGCGTCAAGATGTTTGGCGGCCAGGAGGTCGTGGCCGGCAATATCCTGGTCAGGCAGCGCGGCACGCGCTTCCACGCGGGCGTCAATGTCGGCATCGGCCGTGACCATACGCTGTTCGCGAAGAAGGATGGCCAGGTCAGGTTTGAGAAAAAAGGTCCGAAAAACCGCCAGTACGTGAGCGTTGTCAGCAGCTAGGACTGGCGGGCATTCCACCAGGCCAGGCGCGACAGCGGCGGCACCCATATCAAAACCCCGCTATTGCGGGGTTTTTTGATGCACAGGGATTAGAATTCAGCCATGAAGTTCGTCGACGAAGCCAGCATTCGCGTCATCGCCGGTAACGGCGGCCACGGCTGCCTGAGTTTTCGCCGCGAGAAGTACATCGAGCGCGGTGGCCCGGACGGTGGTGACGGCGGCGACGGAGGCAGCGTTTACCTTGAGGCTGACCCGGCATTGAACACGCTGGCTGACTTTCGCATGTCACGCAAGTTCAAGGCCGAGAGCGGGCAGGGCGGCGCCGGACGCAACAAGACGGGCAAATCCGGACAAGACCTGACCGTGCATATCCCCTGTGGCACTGTCGTGCACGATATCGATACCGGCGAACTGATCGGTGACCTGACCGAACCGGGTCAGCGCCAGATGGTGGCCGAGGGCGGCCGTGGCGGCCTCGGCAACACGCGTTTCAAGAGCAGCGTCAACCGCGCGCCGCGCAAGACCACCAACGGCACGCCGGGCGAAGCGCGCCACCTCGCGCTCGAACTCAAAGTCCTCGCCGATGTCGGGCTGCTGGGCATGCCGAACGCCGGCAAATCAACGCTGATCTCGGCGATGTCGTCGGCCCGGCCGCGAATCGCGGACTATCCGTTCACGACGTTGCACCCGAATCTCGGGGTTGTCAGGGTTGGCCGGCTGCAAAGCTTCGTAATGGCCGACATTCCAGGACTGATCGAAGGCGCTGCAGACGGCGCCGGTCTCGGCATCCAGTTCCTGAAGCACCTGCAGCGTACCGGCCTGTTGCTGCACGTGGTCGACATTGCACCGGTCGATCCTGCCGCAGATCCGGCGCTGGAAGTACAGGCAATCGCCCGCGAACTGAGGAACTTCTCCAGCGACCTCGCCGACAAGCCGCGCTGGCTGGTGCTCAACAAGATTGACCTGTTGAGCGTCGAGGATCGCCCGTTAGTAGTGGCGGAACTGTTGGAGGCACTTGACTGGACCGGTCCGGTCTTCGAAGTCAGCGCCGCGACCGGTGCAGGAACCGAGGCGCTGGGTCAGGCCATCATGAGGGAACTTGAAAAGGAGGACTAGGCGCTCAATGCCTTGACGCGTGCGTTCAAGCGGCTCTTGTGGCGGGCGGCCTTGTTCTTGCCGACAATGCCCTTGTTGATCATGCTGTCAATGACGGGCACGGCTTCCTTGTATGCCGCTACGGCGGCGTCTTTGTCACCTGCGTCGCAGGCTTTCACAACGTTCTTGATCTTGGTGCGCAGCATCGAGCGCTGTGCCATATTTGCCTTGCGGGCTTTTTCCGCCTGACGAGCGCGCTTCTGAGCTGATTTGATGTTTGCCACTGATTTGTACCGAATCCTGAATTCAAAGAGCCGCGTATTATTCGTGGCCGGGCGGGCCTTGTCAATCGAATTCGCCGATATCTTCAGGGGTGTTCTAAATGACTGATTCGAGAGCGTTTCCAGAGTAAACTCTGAGCCGCTATGAGCACCCCAACCGGCCCGGAAGCAGAGCAAAACGGTGTGACAGGGCAGACCGAATCCGCAGTGACCGGCAGGCGCCTGTTGCGCTCCACCTCCGTGGTCAGCGGCATGACCCTGGTGTCCCGAGTCCTGGGGCTTGTTCGCGACATGGTCTTTGCCCGTTTCTTCGCTACGTCCATCGTTATGGATGCATTCCTGGTAGCGAATCGCATTCCAAACATGTTGCGGCGATTCTTTGCCGAGGGCGCATTCTCCCAGGGTTTTGTGCCGGTAATGGCACGCTACCGGGAAAGGCACAACCAGGACGAAGCCCGCGAGTTTGTTGGCGCGATGGCGGGCACATTCGCCGTTGTCCTGTTTGTCGTGACGCTGGTCGGCGTCATTGCGGCACCGGTCCTCGTCGCAATCGTGGCGCCGGGCTTCATCACCGGTGGCGGTGACTTCGACCTTGCAACGATGATGCTGCGATTCACGTTTCCATATTTGTTCTTCGTTTCGCTGACCGCGTTCGCAGGCGGTGTGCTCAATACTTATGGCCACTTTGCGTCGACAGCGTTCAGTCCCGTCATCCTGAACGTCGTGCTGATCGCTGCAGTGTACTGGTGGGCACCGTATCTTGAAGAGCCGGGCATGGCGCTTGCTTACGCGGTGCTGGTTGCCGGAATCCTGCAGCTGTTGCTGCAACTGCCATTCCTGCTGCGCATCCGCGCGCTGGGACGACCGGCCTGGCAGCCGGCGCACGACGGTGTGCGCCGAGCGTTGCGGTTGATGCTGCCGGCAATTTTCGGGTCATCGGTTGCCCAGATCAACGTGCTGGTCGGCGGCATCATTGCGTCGATGCTTGGCGTCGGCAAGATTAGCCTGTTGTATTACTCGGACCGGCTTATGGAGTTCCCGCTGGGCTTGTTCGGCATTGCCCTGGCGACGGTTACATTGCCTTACCTGTCCCGCCAGTTTGCGAATGCGCAGAATGATGAGTTCTCGGCAACGCTCGACTGGTCAATGAAGCTGGTGCTGCTTATCTCGATGCCTGCTGCTGTCGGGCTGATTGTGCTGGCCGAGCCGCTGGTGGCGACGATATTCTACGGCGGCAATTTCGATGCCACGGACGTGCGGCTGACCGGACTGGCATTGCAGGCGTTTTCAGTCGGTCTGGTCGGATTCTCGTTCGTCAAGATCCTGGCACCGGCGTATTTCGCGCGCCACGACACGAAAACTCCCGTGAAAATCGGCCTCGTCGCACTGGCCGTCAATTTCGTGTTGAGCGTTGCATTAGCCTGGTACCTGACTGCCATCGGCTTCGAAGGTAATCACGCCGGTCTTGCGCTCGCGACATCCGTAGCTGCGCTTCTGAATGCGTGGCTGCTGTACCGGGGCTTGCGCCGGGACCGCGTGATTCAACATTCCCGCGGCTGGGGAGCACTGGCGCTGCAGGTGCTGGTCGCCAACGGAGCGATGTATCTCATCCTGGCTGCCTTGCACAGACCGCTGGACTGGTGGCTGGTGTCCGCCAGCGCCCTGGAGCGTGCCGCATGGCTAGCAACGTGTATCGCCGCCGGTGCGGGCGGTTATTTTGCCGTGTTGTTGATCAGTGGGCTGCGGCTGAGCAACCTTGGCATGAGGCCCCGCTAGTATGCGGCTGATTCGTCATATAGGTGACGTCCCACACGCGGAGATTGCTTCTGGGACCGTCGTGACGATTGGCGCATTCGACGGTTTGCACCTGGGTCACGAGCAGTTGCTGCATGAGGTTCGGGCGATTGCCGATGCGCATGACTTGCCGACCCTGGTGATGAGCTTCGAGCCGACACCGCGGGAGTTCTTTGCCTCAGAACGTCCACCAGCGCGGCTAATGCGCTTCCGGGAAAAGTTTGATGCCCTCGCTGCGCACGGGATCGACTACTTCTACTGTCCGCGTTTCAATGCGGCAATGCGCGATATTTCAGCGTCAGATTTCATTCGACGCGTCCTTGTACACGGTCTGCACACACGACACATTGTCGTTGGCGATGATTTTCATTTTGCGCGCAATCGAGAAGGCCGAATAGACCAGCTGCGCGCCTGCGGGCCAGCGCTGGGTATGCAAGTAGCATTCGTACCGAGCCAGGTTGTCAACGGTATCCGCGTCAGCAGTACCGCAATCCGCAAGGCGCTCTGGGACGGCGACCTGGACACAGCAAGTGCGTTACTGGGGCGTCACTACAGCATGTCGGGCACGGTGGTGAAAGGCGAAAAGCTTGGGCGAACATTGGGATTCCCGACCGCAAACGTCGACACGCGCCGGCGGCAGACTGCTGTGACCGGCATATTCGCTGTCCGCGTACATGGTCTCGGCGAATTGCCTCGCGGGGGTGTCGCCAGTCTTGGTACACGCCCAACTTTTGACGGCACCAAGCCGTTGCTTGAAGTGCACCTGTTCGATTTCGACGAGGATATCTACGGGCGCTATATCCGGATCGACTTCATCGCACGCCTGCGTAATGAGATCAAGTACGAAAACGTCAGCGAGCTGGTTGCACAGATGCACAAGGATGCCGACAATGCAAAATCAATTCTTGCCGCAAAAGCGGGCTGAAAGGAAGCGGAATGACGCAATTTGAAGACAGCGGGGTTCGGCGGTTCGTCGCATGGATCTGCGTGTCGATATTGATCGTCGCTGCGGACCAGGCGACCAAGTGGGCAATTGTCGAGTGGGTACCCCTGTACGACAAAGTACCGATCAACTCGTTCCTGAATATAACGCATCAGCGAAATACCGGCGCCGCTTTCAGCTTTCTCGCGGACCAGTCCGGCTGGCAGCGATGGTTCTTCGTTGTGCTGGCCAGTGTCGTCAGCCTGTTCATCATAGGCTGGCTGTGGAAAATTCGACGCAGTGGCCCGTTCCTGCTGGTCGCCGGTTTGTCGCTGGTACTGGGCGGAGCGGCGGGAAACCTGGTTGACCGCGCTGCGCTTGGATATGTAACAGACTTCATTCAGGTCTGGTTCGGCGACTGGGCTTTCCCTTCCTTCAACGTTGCGGACTCGGCGATCAGCGTGGGGGCGGTATTCCTTGTACTCGACGCGTTCTTCGGCAAGCAGGAGAAAACGGCAAGCGAATAAACGGCTGCCCGGAACGGCCTAGCGCTGGTCCGTCCAGCAATTGCCCAAGGTTCCGCTTGATGTCTTGTTTCCGCGCCCGTCAATCGTGAAGGTGGTGCATCGATCGCGCTCGGTGCCGCCGTGATTATACGTTGCAACGGCGGTGTAGTTCGATGCATCTGGAGCTGCAATGGCGATCGTGTAATTGCCGCTTTCGGTCACTAACGGATCGGCATAGCCAAGGTCGGCGAGGCTGCCAAAGCGGTTCGCATTCAGGTAGAAGCGCTCCTGGTTGGACGCAATCTCCAGCAGGAGCGACTTGGCCTCAGTGCGCTTGGCGCGAGCCGTAAACTCCTGGTAGTTCGGAAAGGCGACTGCTGTGAGAATGCCGAGGATTACGACGACGATCATTAACTCCATCAGCGTTACGCCGCGCATTTTGCACGGGAGTTGTTTCGGTCTGGTCTGGAAGTAAGTCATCATTCAATTCCGTCCTGGGTCCAAAGTGTTCGAACAGGGAAGTTGTCAAACTCGGGGTCAAAACACTCGACACCGACACAAGCGACCGGTTCGGCATGCGGGCAATCCGCGCCAGTGCAGTAGCCATCTTCGCCCCAGTAACTCGGGAACAGGAACACGGGGACCGGCGCGATACCGCCTTGTTCCAGTGTCTTGACCCGGGCTGCATCGATATCCTCAGCCGACTGCGGTACGGTCGCATCGGCTGCCAGCACCGGGTCGCCGTTTTCGATATCGAGCCGGTACAGGCGGTTGGTACTCAGGCCAGCCTGGCACGGATCGGAGGAGGCAGTCTTGGGTTCGAAGGTTACGAAATAGACCGAGTCGTTGAAAGTGCGAGACTGTGCCAACACTTTTTCGGTGGCCGGCAGCGTGAATTTCCAGCCGGGGGCGCTGCCGCCGATTGTCTTGCCGATCGTACCGGCAACCTCGACCAGGTCGCCATCTTTAACAACCTTGTACTTGTCGTACTGTGCCTGCGTCAGGCGGTTAAAAATATTTGCGTCGCGTATTGAGTAGATTCGATCATCCGTATTGTTGTTCAGCGGGTGCGCACGATAGCCACTACCGATGTTGATGGCGAGATAGCGGCGCGCCTGGATCTTGTCTGTGAAGATCGCGACATCGGGTGTGGAGTAGAAGCGCCGCGTGTCAGCCTCAGTGGGGTTGTCCACGGCCTCGGCGCCGAGGCTGGCGATCACGCCACCGGTCACGAGCTTGCTCGGAACAGCGCCGTTAAGGATATCGAATCGCCAGACCTGGCCGCCAAGGTCGGCCGCGTACATCCGGTCGGCCAGACCATCGCCGTTCAGGTCGATAACACGAATCTGGCTGGGAATGGACCGCGTCATGTTCTCGAGTTGCAGGTCGGCATCGTTCTCACGACTGGCTTTCCAGATGAGATCACCGGTTTCGAGATCCAGCATGACAATCGATGCGCCGTCGGCATCCGGGTCGTCCGGATGTGCCGGCGTATCGTGCACGGTATCGTATCCGCCGCCGATTATCAGCACCGCTTTTTCGTCGCTGGTTGAATACTGCGAATCGATATCGATGCGCGCTACAGTCGGCGGCGACCAGGACTGCCCGGCTTCCGGCAGTGACTTGATCCATTTGATTGCCGGCTTTTCGGGGTCTGTTACATCCAGCAAGTAGTAGTTGTCGCCGCCGCGGCGCATGCCAAAAGCAAGGTAGACAAAGTCGACACCGGCCTCGACGACACCGTCCTTATTGACGTCAGCAACGATCGGAACGATATCTCCGTCGAGCCCGTAGCTTTTGTAGTCAACATTCTCGTTGTAGTACAGCTCGACAAGGCGGGTCAGCATTTCCTGCGGGATGAACGCCCACAATTCCTCGCCGGTATTCGCATCGAATGCATGCAGGTAACCGTCGTTGGTTGCGGCGAACAGGACAATGTCTTCGGTACCATCTTCGCGCGGATATACGACAGTTGCGGGCTGTGCGTGCAGTGTGTCACCCATCATGTCGCGTTGGGTTGTATCCGGGTTGTCGTCGTGGTCCTGTGTGTCGGCACCCCGGGCCCAGTCGACCAGCTCGTAGATCGTCGGTTCACCTTCCGCACCAGTCAGTCCCAGGTCTTCGTCCTCGAACGCGCTGATATTCGACCGGGAGAACGCATTGGCTGGCAGGAGCAAGCTGCCCATCACGTTGTTCGTATAGACCTTGCGTACATCAGGGTGCGGCAACTTGTTTGCGGCGCCACCCGTATAGACGTCCGCGCCGTCAGGCTTCGTAACCGGATTCCAGAAGTTGTTGGAGCTGTCCGCAAAATAGCCGGTGTCCGGGTCCACGGCATTTCTGTCGAAGCGGTCCCGAACTTCGCCCTGGCGTAAGGCATACTTCTTGATATTGCCAGGCCAGCGAACTTCATCGTTTGCGCGGAATACCGACACGTACAGATCGTTGAGGTGCTGCGTCCGGTTGAAAGCGTTCACGGCGACCGCAGGAGCCGTAAACGAAACATCGCGCTCGAAAATGTTGGTCACGATGTCGGTCAGCGCCGTCGTCAGTGTCTTGACGTCGGACGCTGTGTAATATTCACCACCGGAACGCTCTGCGGTGCTCTTGAGCAGCGGAAAGTCTGCCTTGAAACCAATCGTATAGGTCGTAACGTACTGGCGGCCCGGCAGGTTCGAATTGATGTCCGTCTTGGACAGGTACTCGGATATGTCATCCAGGCAGGAACCGTGATTATTTCCGCCATCGCAATAGTTGCGCCCCATGGCCGCCTGGTAGCCGGGTAGCTGCGGTGTCCTGCTGTAGGCGCCGGTATCTCTGGTCGGTTCGCCGTCCGTGAGCAACACGATGTAATTCTTGGAGCACGCGTAATCGACCGGGCGCTTGTAGTACGAAGAACCGGATGAAACCAGCGCGTCGTCGTCGGTATCATTCTTGCCGCCATAGTAGCGAGTCATGCCCTGCCAATAGCGGGCTGCTTCATACAAGGTTTCCGACAGCGGGGTCCATGTGTCCGCCGGCAGGTTTGCGACAATGCTGTTCGCTTCGCTACGGTGATTGTCCAGGTCTTTCAGTCCATGGATGACCGGTCCACCTTCTTCAAAGTTGAAGCGCATGAAGCCGACATTCACATCGTTGATCGAGTCGAGAACATTGCGCGTCACCGCCTTGACGATGTCCGTCCGGCGCATCGACGTTGACGGCGGGTTGTAGTACCAGTTCAGGTAGTTGCTGTCGAACACGGTAAATTGTTTGTTGATCGGGTTGCTCGTCCAGTCAACCTCGCGGGCCGGATTATTGCTGTAACGTGACTTGTTGGAGCCCTTGCGCACATAAACGTCGGGCTGCGGGTCGGAGTTGGAGCCGTGAATGCCAGAATCGTTTTCGCAGTCAACAACGTTACTCTCCAGGTCCTTGTGCAGGTCACGCCACTTCCATTTGTTGTTGTACTTGTAATACATGACCATCGTATCGGTATAGGAGCCCGCGGCCCGTGCCTGTGCTACGCCACTACTGCAATAAAACACCGATTTCTTAAACTTGTAGTCTCTGCCGCAATTGGGAATTGAGGATGTCGTCGACCAGTAGTACTTGTCGAGATCGCAAGGGCCGCTGTAGGTCTCGCTGGCATCATACGGTTCCTGGCTATACTCCTTGGTCGTCATACTTCCGGACGAGTCGAGGACGAACAGGATGTTCGGTTTCGCTGCATCACTCGCTGCCGGAGTTGATAGCAGCAATTCAACATCGTCGGCCCAGGCCGGCGTTGCAACGGTGAGTGTAAGCAGTAGCCCTGCGAGGCCCCAGGCGGGGCGTTGAAACCTGATGTCCATATTCGCGATCCTTTAAAATGTCTTTCCGTGACTCGATCGTGTTGTCGTCACTTGCCGGGGCGTGCTAGAGCGCAAGCCTGATATTCGTTACGGTGCCCGCCTTCAGGTCCACGCTGACCAGCGCGAAGTGGTCGTGTGAATTCGAAACCTGCGCATACGAGAGGCGAAACTCACTAAACTTGACGTTCTGGCCGTTCACGGTGAAAGTCGTCGCGGCTGTGAGGCGCGCCCGATCGTATTCCTTGTCACATTCTTCCGAACAGCCCCGATAGGTCATCATTCCATTGATCGAGCCCGGCAGGATTATGTTTGCTGGTGTGAGTTCGACTGCTTCGACCAGTGTGACCAGTTCTGCGCTGGCAGAAACCGGTGCGTAGCTCACTAGCGCGATCAGTCCCAAGAGTTTTCGTAGTTGCATTTTCATTCTCCAAAATTCTGTCTTGCGGGCAGCTTTTTCACTGGTGACTGCCGGCTACTGCTTACAGCGACGGTGATTCCGGGCCTACGACGTAGAACGCCTGCGTGTGTACTGCGCCCGCGTCCCGGTCCGATGTTGAGGTTGGGTCGCGACGTGACTCCGCCGTTGCCGTGCCAATAAAGTGGTACGCGGAAACACCGCTGCCGGCCCCAAGGCTGAAGGCCTTGTCCGGGACGATTGACCAGTCTTCGTACTGCACCTGAGCCTGCACGCTGTCGTGCGAAGAGATAGTCTTCGACACAGGATCAGAGCCGCTTGTGTCGAACGAGCCCGCGCTCAGGATGGTTTCCAGGCCGGTTTCAGCGGCCTGAAAGGCGAACTCGTAGTTCTGGTCGTTGCGCGCAAGCGCGAGCTCCGTGATCGCGGTATTCATTCCGGAAATCGCAAGTACCGTGATGACGACCAGCAGAATCAGGCCGACGACCAGTGCCGCACCTTGTTGATTGCTATGTAAGTCTGTTCTCTTCATTGCTTGCGCTCCTCAGGTGCGTGCGTTTCTCAGGAGAATTGTTTTCGAAACCAGCATGCGTCGAAAATTGTCGTCAAAAGTGCCGAGGTCGACGTCGCCGAGCTCGTAGTCAGTTGGGTCCACTATGCCGTTCTCCGGGCTGACACCGCGGACCAGCAGCCAGATTCGTGCTGTGATGACGCGCGCCCCCGGCACGTAGTTGACGGCGTCGTTCGGGTCATACACACCTTCACCGGGGTTGACGTAACGATCGACCGTATTGTCTTCGTCTACATCAATGCCGAGTTGAATCTGGATGTTCTGCACGCCCGGGGCGATCTCCTCGTCGACAATCGATGGTGCACCGCCGATCGAGGTCAGGCGCTTGCGACGCAGCGTCGGTACACCCGGCACGAGTGCCGAATCACTGGCAACGTAGTAGGAGTTGACGACGAGGTTGTGTGTTGTCGATGCCGGCTGCCCTGTATTCGGGTTTATCGCAGTGCTGAACGTTGCTGGTGGAACTGAAGAACTGAATATCTCGCCCTGGATACGAGTCGTCTGGATTTGCAGGCGCGCATCGTCAATGGGAACAGGTGCTACCGTCGCACGGCGTACCGTAACAATGTCCGAGTTGGCCTGGGCGGCGGGTTGGGGCAGACACGGGAAGGTGTACTGGTTGTTCTCGCCGTCCACGGCCAGCGCAACATCGAGTGCCCAGCCATCACCACAGACATCAGGCTCCGGCAGGTCGTTGGGATTGCGGTCGCCAAGAATCGAGCGACCTTCGATCGACAGGGCGCGACTGCTGCGGCCCCAGTTGCTGGCCATTCGCATGTCATTCTCGATCGTGTCCAGGGCAAACTGTGCCGTCTCCTGGACCCGCGCGATCGACTCATTAACGACAAAGGCCTGGCGGCTCTGGTTATATATCTGTACCGCGCCAATCATCAGGAAGGAACCGATCGCAACGGCTACCATCAACTCGACCATCGTCAATCCGGTCTGTGCGTTTCTGCGCTTTGATTTCACTTGCAGCATGCTCATCGCCCTAGTTCGGGAGTACCGGAATCGTGATCGAGTACTCAGGTTGTACGTTGGCTCCCGGTTCCGACCATGTGATTGCGATTGTGTAAGTCGGCGGGTTGCCACTGTCGTCAAAAGTAACGCCCACTTCTCCGGCGGGAAGGGAGTTGGCAGCCTGCTGCTGCCACAGCAGGATGTCGTGCCCGGCCATCGCGACTTCATCGCAGTCAGCAACGCCGGATACGCAACTCCCGTCCAGGCCAGGGCCTTCATAAGCAACCCCGGCTCGTGGATTCGCGCGAATCCGATCGGCCACATCACCGGCCAGTGTGACCGCGTGGTGGCGCAGCATCGATGTGCGGCCGGCCTGCATGCTTTGTACGTAGAGGCCGGCAATACCCAGCATGCCAACCGACATGATGACCAGCGCAATCAGCACTTCGACCAGTGAGAATCCGCGTTGCTTCATCCTGTTTTCCAGCGTTGCATGCATATCGTCTATTCCTTGCAGATGCCTAAATCAGTCGCAGGTCTTGTTCATCAGCGTCAGTGCGTCGCTGACCATTTTGTGGTCGCGCAGTACACTTGCTCTGCCCAACGGTGTGGCGACAAACAGCCGGCCGGCAGATGTGTCGGCTGAGGTTTCGACGACGCCGCGGTCGTCGCAGATGATGACTTGCGATAACGCCGTAGCGCCACCGACGTTGCCACGGCCGAGGCCGGTCGATGCGAAACTGAAGTAGGTGGCGTCATTGGCGACGTTGATCGTGACGCCTTCGGGCACGGCCGGGTGGGCGCGCAAGACCGCTTCCCCGGCGCCAGCGCGGGCGATGTCGCCGTTCAGGTCCGCAAAGACGATGAACCCTTCATCCCAGTCACCCTGGCAGTCGGCATCGTCATCCATCGAGTTGTCACTGGCACAGATTGTGACGGTGCCCTTTGACCGGGCCGCTTCACTGCGCGCAACCTGGAACGCAGCATGGATGTCATTCGCCGCGGTCGTGATACGACTGTTGCGGGTGAATTCCGTCAGGTTCGGGATGCCCATGGTCAGGACCACGCCGACGATCAACAGGGTGATCATCAGTTCGTAGAGCGTAAATCCGTTTTCGCTGCGATTTTTCATGCAGGCAATATATGATGCGGGATTGAGCAGTTGGGATTGAGCTGACAAGCGGTCCCTGGAAGGCGACAAGTGGTCGTTTTTGCAGGCACTGACTTAACTTAATCTGTACAGAAATACGATTTACCCTGGCGGTTCGTCAGGGCAACCCTCGGCCTGCCGGTGTAGCTGACGACCAGCGCCCTGGCGGCGACACGAGAGCGGCGGTCACAAACCACGAGCGTGCCGTTGGTCGCACGCTTGACAGTTGCGCGCAAGGTAAAGCCACGGCGGTTTGCTGTTATGCGGACCTCCGGGCTGGCGCGATGAACCTGCAGGACGGGTTCGCCGATGTCGACCCGGGGCGGTTCGTCGCGGTCGATGTTGTTGAACATGATCCAGCCCGCCGACCAGTCCAGCGTCGCGCTGCAACTACGGCCATCGACACTCGGGCAAATGGACACGACGGAGCGACGCATGATGGATTCCTTGCGTGCTGTATGCATGGCATGAAAGAGGGCGTTCACTTCTGTTCGAATTCGACCATTTGCGACAGTGCTCGCAAAGGACGAAACGGCCAGTCCGGTGAGCATGGCGATCAGGACCAGGCTCAGCAACAATTCGTACAGTGAAAATCCAGCCGATGCGTTGCGCATGGGGAAACCTCGAAACAAAGATTTCACTGTGGGCCGGCGGGCAGGCCGCTGCAGCAGCCAAATCTCCGCTATACTTCGCAAATTAAATTTTTTGAGGTTGGTCAAATGTCGCAGACGGCAACTAAGTCTGTCATCGAAAAGCACGGGATTCTGCCAACGGCACAACGGCTGGAAATCGCCGCCATCCTGCTCGAGAAGCCGCAACACCTGTCCGCTGACCAGATCATCGATCAGCTGCGTCTTTCCGGTAGCGCTGTTTCCAAGGCCACCGTCTACAACACGCTGAAGCTGTTCAGCGAGCGTGGGCTGGTGAAGGAGGTCATGGTCGATCCGGTGCGCAAATTCTATGACTCGACGACGCACCCGCATCATCACTTCTACAACGTCGATACCGGCCAGCTTGCCGATATTCCGGACGACCTGGTCCGGTTCGATTCGTTGCCGGACCTGCCGGAAGGTACGCGCCAGGAAAGCGTCGAAGTCCTGATAAAAGTCCGCGACGTGTAGCGAAAACCGAATGGCGACGCTATACTGCGCGCCGCGCCGGATTAGCTCAGTTGGTAGAGCACATCATTCGTAATGATGGGGTCAGGTGTTCGAATCACCTATCCGGCACCATTTTTTTCTAAGAAATTCTAAGGCCTTTTCTAAGCCCTACTTGACGGCACGCAGTCGCCTGGCGCGATTGTAGAGTCGCATCAGGCCAAGGCCGGTCTCGTGATCAGAGTCTGCCTTGGCCCTGAGATCATGAAAGCGCCATTCGAAGTCGGCTCTCATTTTCAGTCGGCGCATGGCCGATTTGACGGCCTCTGCGGACCAGTGCTCGCCGAACTCATTCGTGAACACATAGCGGGTGTTGCTGCGAGCGAGCGCCCGTCTGACGACTTTCCGCAGGCTTTCCGTCCAGAGACGGAGCTCGTGCTTACCGTCTTTTGACTGCCGGACCTCGATTCCGTCAGGCTGCAGGTCATCGCGGGTCAGGTTGCGAAGGTCTTTTTGACGAAAGCCGGTCAGATAGGCTGCCCACAGCAGGTGCCGCAGGCCCGGTTTGGCGTAACGCAAGGCACGCCGGAGCGAGACATCGTCCACGTAGCAAGTTCTCGCTCGCTCTCGATTGCGGCGCACGCCGCGGCAGGGATTGAACACGCAGGCACGGATTCGGAGTCCGTAGTCGTAGACGCTGGACAAGACAGCCATCTCTTTGTTGCCGATCGCAGCCCGGCCGGCCTGGTCGCGCATTTCCAAGTATGCGGCGACATCCTGCAACGTGAGATCGTCCGGATGCATGTGGCCGCACCACGGCTTCAGTACCCGCTCAATGATTCGGTCGTAGTCTTTCTGTGTGGTCATCGCAAGGCGGGGTAGGCGGTTGCGCCGGTACGCTTCCATAACTTTGCCGAGCGTATCCGTACCTTTCTGCAGAAATTTCCACAGCTCTCCATGGAGGATGTGCTCCGGATCATCGGCGCGGCATAGTCGGTTCCACTTACCGCCGTGGACGTAGTAGAGGCTGGGACCTTTCTGGTGGACCTTTGGGGGCAGTTTTTTCATCGGTCGCCTGCTGGCCAGTTCGGTCTACTTGTTCTACGCCTCAAGATCGCCTGATTCAAGGCTTCTTCTGTCGTCCATGGCCGGCCGTCCGCATCAATTCCATAAAGAATGCCGCTCTTTTGCAGCCACCGGCGGACAGCGGATGGCCGATGCCGGTTTGAAATCCTACGTAAATCATCAAAGCTGTAGGCGCGCCTACTCATCGCCCCAGGTACACCGTCGTGATCTGTTCCCGATTGTGCCCCAGCTCGTTCGAGATCACGGCACGCGCTTTTTTGTCGAGCGCGCGCTGATCGTGGGAGAGGGTAGAGCGATTCGGCCCGCCGGCGAGCGGCGCCTTGAACCCAGTCAGTTCTTCAAATCGCCGCTGGGCATAGGCATGCCGCAGGCCGTGCATGTTCGAGAGGCCTGCGCGGATACACTGGCCTTCGTAGCAATTCTTCTGCTGTTTGTAGGACTTGTCGGCGCGGATCAGTGAGCCGGCGCCGGCGAGGGACTTGGCGTGCTCGAGCGCCTGTCGTTGACTGTCGGTACGTATCGGGATCTCGCGGGTTCTCCCACCCTTGGTCCAGCTGGGCTTGAGCCAGAGAATATTACCCTTGTCGGCCAGCCTGGGACGGATCTTGATGGCTTCCTCGCGTCTCAGACCAAATTCACTCTGCAGGATGAGGCTCATTTTGATGTAGGGGTCGGTGATTCTCTCGAGCTTGTCCGTTTCCAGGTCTTTTGCGCGGTTGGCGCTGTTCGCGTATTGCCGGCGCGGCAGCCCATAATGATCGTTCGAGCGGGCCAC
>JAUIDP010000100.1 GCA_030429005.1 Gammaproteobacteria bacterium
GGCGCCGCGCCTGTTCGCCATTATCGCGGCCGGCGCCAGCGTGGGCAGTATCGCGGGCAGTACGGTGTCCGGGTTTTTCGCCAAAGAGATTGGCGTCATGAACCTCATGTTGGTCTCCGCGGGGTTGCTGCTGCTGACGCTGCCGATCATCGGCAGGCTGCGGGTGCTCAAGCAGACGGAACTGGGCAACCAGGACCTGAAGGCCGACCTCAGTGAGGCGAAACGCCTGGGCAAAAACCCTTTTGCCGGTTTCTGGCTGTTCATCAGGAACCCGTACCTGGTCATGATCGGGGTATTTATCCTGATGTACGTGGCCATGAGTACTTTCGTCTACATGGAATTGCGGGAAATGCTGGCCGTCTACGAACGCGCCGAGCGAACCGAAATCCTGGGGCGCATCGACTTCTGGATCAACATACTGGTCGTTGTAATCGCGCTTTTTGGCACCGGCAGGCTGGCGACTCGTTTTGGCATGCCCGTGACCCTCGCCCTGATCCCATTGTTGATGGTTGCCGGATGGCTGGTCCTTGCCGCGATACCGGTTCTGATGGTTTTGTATGGGCTGCAAGTATTCCGACGCGCCGGCAACTACGCCGTAACCAAACCCGGCCGGGAAATGCTGTTCACCGTCGTCGACGACGAAACCCGCTACAAGGCGAAACCGGTGATTGATATTGTCGTTTATCGCGGCGGTGACATGGCGACAGCCTGGTTGCACACGTTCCTGAAAGAAGGCCTGGCTTTCGGGCTGGTTGGTGTCGCCGTGGTCGCGGCCGGGATTGCAGCCATCTGGGCGGCATCGGGCGCCTATCTTGGCCGCCGCTATAACGAAGCAAAGGAGTAGAGTGTGACGGATGCATTTATTTGCGACGCCGTAAGAACACCGATCGGTCGATACGCTGGCGCATTGTCGTTCGTGCGTGCCGATGACCTGGGCGCCGTGCCGATGGCCGCGCTGCTTGAGCGTAACCCGTCGCTGGATACCGGTGCCATCGAAGACATCGCCTACGGGTGCGCCAACCAGGCCGGCGAAGACAACCGCAACGTGGCGCGAATGTCCGCGTTGCTTGCCGGGTTGCCGGTGACCGCGGCAGCAGCCACCGTCAATCGACTTTGCGGCTCGGGAATGAACGCCGTTGGCGTGCTCGCCGATGCGATCAAGGCAGGCGGTATTCGTCTCGGCATCGCCGGCGGCGTCGAGTCTATGTCGCGCGCGCCGTTCGTCATGGGCAAGCAGGAGACCGCTTTCGGCCGCACTGCCGAGCTGTACGACACGACACTGGGATGGCGTTTCGTCAACCCGGCGCTCGAGGCGCAATATGGCGTCGACTCGATGGCGGAGACGGCAGAAAACGTCGCCGATGATTTCAACGTATCCCGGCAAGACCAGGATGCGTTTGCGTTGCGCAGCCAGCAACGCACCGAATCGGCGATGGCTGCGGGTCGTTTCGACGACGAGATCGTCCCGGTTACGATCCCGCAGCGCAAGGGCGACCCGGTTGTCGTTGCCCGGGACGAGCATCCGCGCGCCGGATCGACGCTTGAAGGTCTCGCGAAGTTACGACCGATAGTCCGGGCGGACGGTACGATTACCGCCGGCAATGCGTCCGGCATCAATGACGGCGCCTGTGCTTTGCTGATTGCATCGGAAAATGCTGCCAGGGACCACGGCCTGCAACCGCTGGCCCGGATTGTCGCGTGGGCGGTCGCCGGCGTGGAACCTCGCATCATGGGAATCGGCCCTGCGCCTGCTTCCGAAAAGGTGCTGGCGCTTGCCGGCATGTCGATCGGGCAGATGGATGTCATCGAACTGAATGAGGCATTCGCAGCGCAGGGACTCGCGACGCTGCGCAGGCTCGGGCTTGACGACGATGCCGGGCACGTCAATCCCAATGGCGGCGCAATCGCGCTGGGTCACCCGCTGGGCATGTCCGGGGCACGGCTGGTTACGACCGCGGCATACCAGCTCCGGCGTACGGGCGGCAAGCTCGCACTCTGCACGATGTGTATCGGCGTCGGGCAGGGCATCGCGATGATCATCGAGGCCGTATGAGCAAGGCGCCGGCGCCCAGTTACGAGACGCAGGAGCTGCGCGAGTTCGGCGAAGTCCTGCAGGGCCGGCGCACGATTAACCTGTACCTGCAGACTCGGGTGCCGAAAACCCTCGTGCGTGACGCAATCGAGGCGGCAACCTGGGCGCCGAATCACCATGTCACCGAACCCTGGCACTTCTACCTGCTGGGCAAGGACAGCATTGCCGCCTGCGTCGAACTGTGCCGCGACATCGTGACCGCGAAGAAAAACGACCCGAAGGCGGGCGACTTCAAGGCGCAGCAATGGGCGGAGAAACCGGGCTGGCTCGTCGTGACCTGTCGCACGTCCACGGACGAATTGCTGCAGCGCGAGGACTATGCCGCCTGCTCTGCGGCCGTACAGAACTTCATGCTGTACCTGTGGAAGGCCGGCGTCGGTTCCAAGTGGACCAGCGGCGATATCACCCGCGATCCGCGGCTATTCGATATCGTTGGCATCGATCCCGCCCGGGAATTTGTCGTTGGCCTTATCTGGTTCGGCTATCCGAAATTGACGCCAACCCAGCAGCGTGCCGGTGTCGATACCGTACTGACCGAGCTGCCCTAGCTGCCCTGGCCGACGACCTGGCTCAACTGTCCGGTGACTGCGCCGTGTCGGCAGCAGCGCGGCCGCGCTCGTACCAGTCCTTGCTCGAATTGACGATCTTGACGACGGACAGCATGACGGGAACTTCGACAAGCACGCCGACGACGGTGGCGAGTGCAGCACCGGACTCGAAGCCGAACAGTACGATGGCGGTCGCAACGGCGAGCTCGAAGAAATTGCTGGCGCCGATCAGCGCGGACGGTGCCGCTACGCAATGCGCGACACCGAACTGCCGATTCAGCAGGTAGGCCAGACCGGAATTGAAGTAGACCTGGATAAGGATGGGTACGGCCAACAGTGCGATGACCAGCGGCTGCGCAATGATCTGCCTGCCCTGGAAGCCGAACAGCAGGACCAGTGTGGTCAGCAGGGCGATCAGCGAGGCGGGCTGCAGGTAAGCCAGGGCCCGTTGCAAGGCTTCGTCGCCGCCCGACGCCAGCAGTCGTTTGCGCAGAAGCTGGGCAATGATCACCGGTACGATGATGTACAACGCCACGGACAGGAACAACGTTTCCCAGGGCACCGTAATGGCCGAAAGCCCCAGCAACAAACCGACAACGGGTGCAAAGGCGAAGATCATGATGATGTCGTTGACCGCGACCTGGCTCAAGGTGAAGTGTGGTTCGCCGTCGGACAGGTTGCTCCAGACAAACACCATCGCGGTACAGGGTGCGGCGGCAAGAATGATCAGGCCGGCGATATAGGAGTTGATCTGGTCGGCGGGCAGGTAGGGTGCGAACAGGTGGCCGATAAAGAGCCAGCCGAGAAATGCCATCGAGAACGGTTTGACGGCCCAGTTAATGAACAGGGTCACGCCAACGCCGCGCCAATGCTCTTGCACCTGCGCGAGAGCGCCGAAGTCGATTTTCACGAGCATGGGAATGATCATCAGCCAGATCAGCACGGCAACCGGCAGGTTGACCTGCGCGACCTCCACGGCGCCGATTCGCTGGAAGACACCCGGGAAGAAATGCCCCAGCGCCACGCCGACGACAATGCAAAGGGCGACCCAGAGGGTCAGGTAGCGCTCGAACACGTTCATTGCGGATGCCGTGGCCTTGCCGGCCGGAGGGTGACTGGACATGAATTCTCTCTATCGGGTCAGGATGCCTGAGCATCTATATGCCAAAAATGGAATATATAGTACACGGCAACGATTGCAAGTCTTGCGCTGCCGCGCAGCCGCTCGAGACCTAGTCGCGCGCCAGTTCGTCCGGGTGATGCACGATGCCCTGCGGGACGATCAGCCTGCGGGACAGGAACACGGCAGTGTTCAGGAGTCCCGCAGCGGCCAGGATGACTACCGAGCGCGTGACGCTGCCGTCATAGAGCATTGCGCCGAGCAACGCGCCGGTTGCCGCGCTGAGGTTTTGCAGTGTGCCGATGATTGACGAGGCGACACCGGCGATTTTCGGCAACGGGTCGAGCGCTGTCACCGTCGCGTTCGGAATGATCAGTGCGATCGAGAACATGAACAGGCATACGCAGCCCCACAACCAGGCCAACGGTGCGTCGCCGAGCATGGCGATCAGTGCGAGCTGCGTCGACGCCAGCGCCATCGTCGTGATCCCGATCGCGATGATGCCGAGCGAATCGAATCGCGCCACCAGCTGGCGGTTGATCGCGGCGCCCAGCAGGATCGAGCCGCCGGCCGTTGCGAAGATATAGCCGAATTGCGTGATCGAGTAACCGTAGATCTCGACGACCAGCGATGCCGCCAGCGCAATCATCGACATGAATCCGGCCGGCGGAATGACCAGCAGCAGCAAGCCGAAAATGCTTTGGCGATGCGAGAAGAACTCGGCAAAGCTGGCCTGCAGTTGCCGTACCGGGTGACCGGTCGCGTTGCCGGAATGCGTTTCATGAATATTGCTGCGGACGGCAACCAGGATGAGCACGCCCATGACAGCAATCGCGACAAACGGCGCGCGCCAGCCCCATTGCGCAACCAGTATCGCGCCGAAGGTTGGCGCAACCACCGGCGCCGCAGTAAATATCATGGTTATCAGCGACATCAGCTTCGCGGCGTCCTTGCCCGAGGCGATATCCCGGACGATGGCGCGCGCAAGAACCAGCGATGCGGCGGCGGCAAAGCCCTGGACAAAACGCGCCAGCAACATCAGCTCGATTGATCGGGCGAAGGCTGCAGCAACGGCGGCAACCGTGAACAGCGACATGCCGAAATAGAGCACCGGCAGGCGGCCAATCCGATCGGATACGAGGCCTGCCGGGATCTGGCCGCAGGCCATGCCGGCCATGAAGATACCGACGATCTGCTGCCCTTTGGACAGGCCCGTGGCCAGGTCGACGACCATCGCCGGCACGGCCGGCAGACTGATGTCGACGGTTAGCGCGGCAATGGCGGTCATAGCACCCAGCGTCAGGATGAAGCTGGGCCCGTAAACAGGGCGGGAGAGCATCACGATCAGCGCAGCGTGGCAGCCTGTCCTGCAATAAACAAGTCGGCGAGAGGTTGCGACCCGAGCCAGTAACTCAGGTCGCGCGGATGATCGATTTGCCAGACAGCGAGGTCGGCGCGTTTGCCGACAGCGAGCGTACCGCGATCGTCCGCGAGGCCAAGCGCGGCGGCAGCATTTCGCGTTGCCCCGGCCAGTGCTTCTTCCGGCGTGATGCCGAATACCCGGCAGGCCAGCGCCATGGCCTCACGCACGGACAGCAGCGGCGAGGTCCCCGGATTGCAATCGGTAGCGACTGCCATCAGAACGCCGCGATCGCGCAGGAGTTCGACCGGTGGCGGCCGGGTTTCCTGCAATGTCACGTAAGCACCCGGCAGCAGCACGGCAACGGTACCCGCAGCCGCCAGCGCGTCAACACCGGCCGGCGACGTGTACTCGAGATGGTCGGCAGACAGTGCGCCGAAGCGCGCTGCAAGGGCGGCACCGCCACCATCGCTCAACTGGTCTGCATGCAGTTTCACCGGGATACGCTGCCTGCGCGCGCAGTCGAAAATCTTCTCGACCTGTTTGCTGCTGAAAGCTATGCGCTCGCAATAGGCATCGACAGCGTCGACAAGGCCCTGTTCAGCCGCAGCCGGGAGCACGGATTTGCAAACCAGGTCAACGTAGCCATCGGCATCGTCACGATACTCGGGCGGCACCGTGTGTGCGGCCAGCAGCGTCGTCCGGATGTCCTGGCCCGTGGTTGCACCAATCGCGCGGGCCACGCGCAGTGTTTTCAACTCGCTGTCGAGCTCGAGTCCATAGCCGGATTTGACCTCCAGCGTTGCGACGCCGTCGCGCAGCAGAGCTGCCGCGCGCGCCGTGGCCGAGGCCAGCAAGGACTCTTCCGTTGCGGCACGCGTGGCCCGCACGGTGGCAAGAATGCCGCCGCCTGCGCGGGCAATGTCCTCGTAGCCCGCGCCACCGAGGCGCTGTTCGAATTCAGCGGCGCGATCGCCGCCGTAGACAAGGTGGGTGTGGCAGTCGATCAGCGCCGGTGTGACCCAGCGCGCATCCAGCGAACGCTGCGCCTCTGCCGTGCCGGCCGGCAGCGCATCGTTCGCGCCCAGCCACGCGATGCGGCCGTCCTTGATGGCGATCGCACCATTGTCGATCGCACCATACGGCACGCCGGATCCTCGCATCGTCGCGATCCGCGCGTTGGTCAACAACAAGTCCCAGTCAGCCATACATTGCTCCGTACAGGCGTTCGAAGGTATCATGGTCAAACCTGTATATACAACTTCGGACCGGGTGCAAATGCAGACGATTTTTGCGCACAAAGCGTTGCTCGATACTGGCTGGAGCGACAATGTCGCCGTGCGGGTCGACGCCGGCAAGATCGTCGCGCTGACACCGGGCGCTTCGCCGGCGGGCGGGGACCAGCGTGTCGACCTGCTGGTTCCCGGGATTTGCAATGCCCACAGCCACGCGTTCCAGCGCGCGCTGGTTGGCCGCACCGAACAGCGCAGCCCGGCCGACGAAGATAATTTCTGGAGCTGGCGCACGCGCATGTACGCGCTGGCGAACCGCATCGCACCTGAACATCTCACGGCGATCGCGACGCAGGTTTATTGCGAGATGGTGCAGGCCGGGTATACCCGTGTTGCCGAGTTTCACTACCTGCACTCCGGACCTGCTGAAAACGACGATGCGATGTTCACCGCGTTGCAAGCGGCAGCGGCGACCAGCGGCATCCGGCTTGTCTATGTGCCTGTGCTGTATGAACGCGCCGGTTTCGACGACAGCAACCCGAACCCGCACCAGCAACGCTTCGTCATGTCCCCCGATGCGTTGCTCGAGCACTTCGAACGCTGCCGTGACAAGGCGTTGGCATGCACATCCGTGGCGCTCGGCGTGCACAGCCTGCGCGCGGTCAGCCCGGCATCGTTGCAGGTGATCGCAAAGGCCGCAAAAGACAACGACGTGCCGCTGCACCTGCACATTGCCGAGCAGGTCGCAGAAGTCGAGCAATGCATCGCGGCAACCGGCAAACGACCGGTCGAGTTCCTGCTGGACTGCTACGACGTCGACGCCCGCTGGTGCCTGGTGCATGCGACCCACGTCAATGCCGCGGAGCTCGCTGGCATGGCGGCCAGCGCTGCCGTCGTCTGCCTGTGCCCGACGACCGAAGGCAATCTCGGCGACGGCCTGTTTCCACTGCAGAGTTTTCTCGAGCATGGCGGTCGGATCGCAGTGGGTTCGGACAGCCAGGTCTCCGTCGATCCGTTCGAGGAACTGCGCTGGCTCGAATACGGGCAGCGCCTGCAGTTGCAGACGCGCAATGTTGCGGCGGTGCGGCACGCGCATGTGGGTGCTGAACTCTTCACCCGGGTAGTGGCGGGCGGTGCGCAGGCTTGCGCCTCGCAACCGGCCGGTATCGCCGTCGGGTCCGACGCTGACCTTGTGGAACTGGCAGCGGACTCCGCCGTATTTGCCGGTGTCGACAACGCGAGCCTGCTCGACGCGCTCGTATTCGCCGGGCATCGCTCACCGATCCGGCGCGTCATGGTGGCCGGCGAATGGTGTGTAGAAAACGGCGTACACATCCGGTCAGAGAGTGCGCTTGCAGG